>PLBD01000494.1 GCA_003135315.1 Acidobacteriaceae bacterium
AAATCAGCTCTCCGGTCGGAGAACTTCTGGCGGCGCGGCGGGATTCCTGCAGCAACATCAGGGCAAGCAGCCCGATGACCTCCGGCTCCGGCTGGAGTTCGGCCAGTAACCGGCCCAATCGAATCGCTTCGCCGGTGAGCTCGGCTCGCGTTACCTCCGCTCCTGCCGCAGCCGAGTAGCCCTCGTTAAAGACGAGATAGACGACCTGCAGCACCGCGTCCAGCCGCTGCGGCAATTCCTGCGGTGTCGGCACCTCGTAGGGAATCTGTGCTTCTCGAATCTTTGTCTTCGCGCGCACGATGCGCTGCGCCAGCGTCGCCGGCGTAACCAGAAATGCCCGCGCAATCTCTTCCGTTGTCAGGCCGCAGACTTCGCGCAGGGTGAGCGCAACCTGTGCCTCCGGAGGCAGAGCGGGATGGCAGCAGGTGAAAATCAGGCGCAGCCGATCATCCTCAAGGCTGTCCTCGTCATGGGAGCTTTCCGCCGAACTTCCTTGCGTTTCGAGATATCGCACGAGCTCGTCCTGCGACGCATCAAATCTTGCCCGTCGGCGCAGAGTATCAATGGCTTTGAATCGGGCCGTCGAAATCAGCCATGGTCGCGGGTTGCCGGGTACTCCACTGCTCGGCCACAGGCTCAGGGCAGCCGCAAAGGCTTCGTGCATCGCCTCCTCGGCAAGGTCAAACTCACCCAGCAAGCGGATCAGAGTTGCCAGGATTCGTCCCGACTCCACGCGATAAAGGGAGTCGACCAATTCGCGTACCTGCTCGGTGGAACGCTCGGCCATGACCACGACCTTAGCAAAGCAGCTGCCTCGAATCAATTTGGCAGACGGCGGATCGACGCAAAGCGAGCGTTGCTCCGAGTCACGGGCAATCCGCAATCCAGAAGCCGAGGTCCAAAAGCGAGACGGCCGTAATCAAGCTCCGGGGACTCGAGGCATTTATGAGATGGGTTGTTGGCGTCCCCGGTCTCATCAGCTAATCTGGATGAAGAACGGTCATGCCGAAATCCATCCCATTCCTACTCGTCTTCGCGCTGGCTCTGTACTCTGCCACCGTCCGCGCACAATCTCCCTCCAGCAGTTCTGATCTCGCTCCCGGCAGCGCGCAACTCCTCAATCCTGACGAACTACTGAAGCTGTTGCAGTCGAATGCGGGCGAGAAACCCTTGCTGTTGAACGTCGGCCCTTCCCTGCTTTATATGCAGGCCCACATTCCCGGAGCGGAGTACATCGGCGCCGCCTCGGACAAGCAAGGACTGGACAAGCTGCGGGCGCGCGTGAAATCTCTGCCTCACGACAAGCTGATTGTCCTGTATTGTGGATGCTGCCCGTGGAGCCACTGCCCCAACGTTCGCCCCGCTTACAACCAGCTGAACGCAATGGGATTCAACCACGTCAAAGTGCTGTACATCGCCAACAACTTTGGGACTGACTGGGTAGATAAGGGATATCCGACAATCAAAGGCCAATAATGCCGACCAGAAGAATCGTTCTCATTATCGTCGCCATCGCGATTGCCGTCGCTGTCTATGAAGGCGCGCAGCACCGCTCCGCAAAGGGCACGCATCCGGGAGCCGTGGATTCGCCGGCCGCCGCTTTCAACTTGCAGGACCTGGATGGCAAGCCGCTCTCGCTTTCCGACTATCGCGGCAAGGTCGTGCTGCTCAACTTCTGGGCGACTTGGTGCACGCCCTGTCGCGGCGAAATTCCGCAGTTCATCGACTACCAGAACAAGTACGGTCCACAGGGATTGCAACTGGTCGGGATCTCCATGGATGACGACGCCAAGCCGGTGCACGACTTCTACCAGCAGTTCAAGATGAACTATCCCGTGGCGATCGGCAGCGCCGGTCTCGCAGAATCCTACGGAGGAGTTCTGGGACTGCCGGTCACCTTCCTGATTGGACGCGACGGCCGCATAGCCGCCAAGTATGTCGGCGCGGTAGAGTTGCCCGTCCTGCAACAGAAGATCGAGTCTTTGCTCTCTTCAGCTCGATGAAATCGTTACCTGTGGCTTAGCGAGACGTCCCTCCTGCACCGGGAATCGCTCACCCGCGGCGACTTGTTTGCCCTCCCTACGGCGCGAAATAGCCGGAGATGTCCAGGATCAGTTGCGTTAGAGCGTAGGCGTAAGCGTCAATGGAGCCGTTGGTCGTCGGAACAATCGCCATGTTCGACGTAATGAAGCCATCGTAGGCATTCAGCGTCGACACCGTGGGCTGTTGCTCGCCGTCAGGCCACAACGTCAGGTATGGCATCGAGCCCGGCGGCACAACCGTGGCGTTAAAGATGTACGCCTGCGCCGTGCTGGGCGGGGCACAGACGCTGCCCACCACATTCACCGTCAGCTCACCACTGAACGGCTGCCCGTTGTTCTGCCGCGTGTCCAGCACGCGACAGGGCGCGCCCGGATACATCGATAATCCGCCGGTTCCCGGCGCGGCGAAGTAGCCGTCAATGTCGACTAACAGATCGGTGGTGTCGTAGGCGTAGACGTCAATCGCGCCGTTGGTTCCCGCGGGCACGATCGCGGCGTTGGCGACAACCGTTGCTGTGGGATTGTTCAGCGTCGAAACTACTGGCTGCGACTCGCCTGTCGGCCAGACCGAAAGATAGCCCAGCGGCTGTCCTGACGGATTGGGCACGACGGTGAAGTTAAGCGAGTACGCCAGCGGATTGAGTCCGGCCGGAATGCAACTGCTCTCCAGCAGCGGGAAGCTGCGCGGCGTTTGCGCCGCCAGGCGTGGGCCTCCCAGACCACCGTCAGCCCCGCGAGTGTCCACCAGGCGGCAGGGCGTCAGCGGATAGAACTGATACGTTTCGGAGCCAGGCGCAGTGAAATAGCCATCGATGTCGAGGATGACGTTGGTGGTATCCGTGACGTAAACGCTAACTGCCCCTTGGTAACCCGCTGGCACAATCGCGGCGTTGGCCTTCACCCGGCCATCCGTCGAGTTCATCGTCGAAACCACGGGCTGGTCTTCGCCCGTAGGCCAGATGGTGAGATAACCCAGCGTCGTAATCGGGACTACGGTTACATTCAGGGAGTACGCTGCGGCCGTGGCGGGAATGTTGCAAGACGTCTGCTGCGGAATCGGGAAGCTGCGCGATGTACCGCCCTGGATTGGAGGCCCGCCGAACTCTCCGTTCGATCCGCGTGTGTCCACGAGACGGCAGGGCGGAACCGACACGAACTGCAGGGGCGAAGCATTGGCCCCCGCGATAACCGAGACGGTATTGTCCGACGTATTTGCCACATAGATCCTGTTGGTGATCGAATTTATTCCTATCGCCGAAGGTTGATTTCCCACCGCGACCGTAGTCGTTTTGTTATTGTTGTTCGCGTCAATCATCGTCACCGTATTGGACTCGCTGTTAGCAACATAAATCTTATTGGTCACTGGATCGACGGCAGCAGCCACTGGATCCTTCCCAACCGTGACTACAGTGGTTTGGTCCGTGCCTCCGTTGATTGCCGTCACGGTGCCATCTCCCTGGTTCGCAACATAGATTTGATTGGTCACCGGGTTGACAACCACCACATCGGGGGAGTTCCCGGCGGTCAGAGTTGATGTGCTGTTGTTGTTGTTTCCGTCAATTACGGTAACAGTGCCCGGACCCGGACAAGTCGTCGGATTGGTCCCGCAATAATTGGCGACGTAAACTTGGTTGGTCAGCGGGTTGACGGCGATGGCATCGGGATTCGCTCCTACGTTGACCGTGGTGGTTTCAAGGGTTACACCGTCAACGACCGTCACTGTGCCCAGGCTTTCGCAGTTAGGGTCGTTCCCGCAGTAGTTTGCGACGTAAATCTTGTTGGTTACGGTGTTGACGGCGACGGCGACCGGAAGCAGCCCGACGTCAACCGATGTCGTCTTCTGGGTTACGCCATCGATCACCGTCACGTCGTCGCTCTGGTTGTTGACCGTATAGATCTTGTTGGTGACGGGGTTGACGGCCATGTCATATGGCACGTCCCCGACTTCGACGGTGGATGTATTGTTGTTGCTGCCGTTCAGTACTGTTACTGTTCCGTCCAACTGGTTCGCAACGTAGATGATGTTGGTCACGTCGTCGACTGCAACAATGAACGGCCCTGCTCCGACGGGCACGGTTGCGGTATGCAAGGTAAAGCCGTTGATCACAGTCACATCAGAGCCGGAGATGTTGGCGACATAGATCTTGTTGGTTGCCGCGTTCACTCCCACGGCGATAGGCCCCAAGTCCGTTGGCACCGTGGCAATTACCTGCTGCGCAATGGCGGGCGCGGCAATCACGAAAGTGCTGATGACCACACAGAGGAAGGTTAAACCCGGCATTTTGCGCATGTGTCTCTCCTGGGATTGACTTCTGACCTACGCTACTGCAGCGCTTCTAGTGTGTTGATGAGTTTATCGATGTAGTATGTCGGACCAATAAGTAGCAGCCGAATCCTAGCACTGCCGCGGCGGTAGTCAAACTGGTTTAGGGCGAATTTACGTTGGTTTAATAGTTCCGTAACGGCACATTAATCAGCCTGTAACGCATTTGTAACGCTGACTTGGGTCGTCAACAGGCAGCCACAAGAAGAGACAGCTGCCGCTTAGGTAGGTTGGCGGAAGATTAGTAGATATGTAGCAGGCGTGCTTGCCATCGGCAGCTATTGCTGGAACATATAAATGGCCAGTGGAACATTGTTTACCGTGTCTTCGGCAATCAGAAATACCGCATACTTGTTTTCCATACTTCCAACCACCGCTGCGGCGGGAAAGTTCACTCCAGAAACGGTGACGGTCGCCGATGGGTACAAGCCATTATTGTTCGGGTCCTGCGCCCCCAGGTCGATAGTTACATTCTGCCCTGGCGGTTGGGTAGGGTCGTCATTAGGAAAGACTCCTCCGATTATCGCGGTAGGCGATGGAGGCGAGGGACAACTGGATCCGGCGCAACCGAATGAGGCAAGCTGCGTTACCGGAGCCCCACCCTTGATTCCTGGCTCATAGTAGAAGCCAAGATAAGTTGCGCCCACAACAGCGCCCGTGCCCAGAGCACTGGAAGGCTGGATAGCTCCAATCGCGCCCACCCCTGCGCCGACAGCATTCGACGGAACCACGCCCACTGGCGTAGCTTGAGCTGAACCGTTGTCCTCCAGGAAGAACCCTGACGGTCCGAATCCCATCGTAACCGTCGCTACGGGCTGGTTTATCGCGTTTGACGCCGCCGTAACCGTGTATCCCGTTCTGCCTATGCCGCAATAGCCGGCAGGAAGGCCGGTTCCAGGACTGGACGGGGCTGTACCGGTCAGGGTGAATTGCGTAATGTTGGAAAAATTCCAGGTACTTGCGTCGAGTGAAACCTGAAACGTTCCATAAGTGCTGTCTGTGCCCGGTATCCAGTTTGCCGTCCCACCCTCGGGTGTCGCACCGGGAATAGTTACATAATTATAGGTTACGGTACCGCCTATTGTTGGACATGCATCAGTAGGCGCAAGCGGAACCAGCGGATAGGTCGTATCACCATAGCGGACCATGGCCATCCTTCCGGGAATGTCCAGCGCAAAGCCTACAGTTTGATCCGTCAGCTGATTGGGGACCGTGGTCAGAGTGACATCCAGGAAACCACCCCCCGAGTCAAATGTTCCAATGATTGAGCCCGCTAGCGACACGCCGTTGAGCGTTATGTCCTCGCCGTTAATCTGGGCCGCGGTGTGGTTGATCTTGGATGTCCAGACATCTCCCGTGGTCCCGATATAGGTGTTAATGGGGGAAGCGGGCGGCGGGGTTGCCAGCCCTTGCTGAATGTCCGTACTTTGCGAACTTCCACCGCCGCATCCCGTGCCAGGCAGCAGCGCGCACAAAAGCAGTGCAACAGCTATGCAGCTGATTACGTCTCGCGGCGAGGTCAAGCCGTTGCCGCTACCATCTGCGTTGCGGAAAGTAGTTGGTGTTCCCCTGGCCGTCACTTCGCGCAATTCGGTTCTCCAATTCACCATCGCAGCAGCTCGCAATCAGAATGAGAATTTTGCTCCCAGTTGAAGGGTACGCGGCCGATGAGCATCCACAGGGTGAAGGAATGAGCTTCCTGTTAAACAATTGGCACTGCCTGCGGAATACCCTGTCGAGGCAGAGCCGTAACAACTGATCGTATTGTTGCCTGTGTTTCCCCTGATCGGATCAAAAATTTCAAACTGCGTGTGGTTGAATACATTGAAGGCGTCGACTCGAAATTGGAGCGTCCGCTCCCCCCACACCCGGAAGGTTTTCAGTAGCGACATGTCGAAGTTTGTCCGGTGCGGGTTGTTCATTGAGTTTCGACCGGCATCCCCGAAGGTCAGGCCCTGGGGCGCGACAAAGGCGGCAGGATTTCCAAGGACCGGGCCAAAGCTCTGCGAGTTACTGGCCCCTTGCGGCGGGGAGCCGTTCGGGTTTCCCACTACGTCAGGGTATGAGCCGGTAACCAGGCCGTTGGCAATCCCCGCGTTGTCCAGGACACCAATTGTGCTCGACCCTTCATTGATCACACTGAAGGGCGTTCCCGACTGGAAGGTAGTGACCCCGGAAAACTCCCAGCCAGAGAAGATGCTATGCACGATTCCGGGGCCGGAGCCCGGCCCGCTGGCAGTCTGGCCACTGGATGCATTCTTATGCTGCGCCGCCGTGTCATCGCCAGTGACTTGCGGCGGATGCGGTCCGCCATGGGCCGCTGGTCCGGAATTACTGTCCGGAACATCGCTTTCAGGCTGGTACTGGCAATCCGGACAAGCCCCTTGATAGAAGATGCTGTTGTAGAGTCGGGCGATCCGTTGGAATGGCTCTTGAATCACATAGCCGACATTCAACAAATGGCGTTGGTCAAAGTTCGAACTGGCCCTGTTGGCAGCTAGATCATAGGCGTTCACAAAGTTCGCGTCCGATCGGTCCGAGGAATCGTCGATGGAATGGCTATACGTATAGGCTGCCACCAAAGTTACAGGGCCTCTCGTGCTCCGCACTGTAGCCTGGAATGCGTTATAGGTGGAGTTTGCGGCGTTCTGGATCGAGAAGATCTGCCCGATTCCCGGCGCATACTGCCGCAATGAGTTGGGATCCACCAGAACGCCGCCCGGCAGCTCACCATAACAGGCTGCCAGCAGATTAACGAAGGCAGGCTGTGTGCTGGTGACGGTAGCGTTGTTCACCTGGAAGCTGCCACCATTATATGTGTTACATATGGAGGAAGTGATGGGTTGACCGGGAGCAAAAGGATTCTGCGAAGTCGGCAGTGGAACAAGTTGGTTCACCTGGCTCTCCGCCGCTAAGTGCGTGCCTTTGCTACCCACATAAGCCACAGTTCCAACAAAGGCGTTCGACAGCTGCCTCTCGATACTCATGCTCCACTGTTGCACGTAAGGCCACTGTACCTTATTGGGGATCTCCACTACATTGATGGGAAAAGCACCGCCTGCGGGACAATTTGCTCCTCTGCCGCCATTGATGCATTCCAGATAGGCTGGCGCGTACTGCGTCATCGTAAGTACCAGCGGGGCGCTGCCGATCAACGATCCTGTATTGGCTTCGTAGCTTGTGCCATGTTCGTAGAATATGCCGTAGCCGGCGCGGATCGACGTCTTGCCTGATCCGGTTGGGTCCCAGGCAAAGCCAACTCGCGGCGCTGGATTAAAGACATGCCCCTGCATGCAGCCGCCGGGAACTCCGTTGACTCCACACTGCACCAGCCCATTTGTGATGGCCGGATTAAGGTTGTTGACATTGAGTGGAATGATGTTGTTGGGGTTGGAGCTGCTGACCAGATGCCCTGTCTTGGGGTCAACCAGGACCGTTGAAGCCAGCTCCTGGCTAAAGGCCTGCGGACTCCAGTTGTATGCGTTGTTGTATTTTTCGTGCCACAGTCCAAACAGGCTGAGCCGCAGTCCCATGTTCACCGTCAGGCGGGGAGTTACTCGCCAGTCATCCTGCACGTAGGGCTCGACTACCGTGTATTGGTTGTAGTACTTAAATTGTGTACTATCTTGCTCGAACTTCTGTATGCCGGAATGGTTTTGCGTACTTCCTTGTGAATTCGTGGGGCCTATCAGGAAGTCCGCGAAGGCATTGCCTGTCGTGTAGGGACTGCTGACGTTGTTATAAAACAATATCCCCTGAACGTCGCCGGTGTTGGCGCCGGTGGCCGCGCTCAGTTCGTTGTCCTGGGCCAGATAGGCCTGCACGCCGAATTGCACTGTGTGCCTGCCAAAGGACTTGCTCAACGTATCGCGAAATTGGTAAGTAGGATTGGTGTATTCCCACGGCGTGTACCCAGTATCGACGGCAAACCCGTTCCCGCCATAGGCTGCATTGGTACCCCCGATCACGATGCCGGGAATTTTCCCTCCAAAGCCGTTATTGAAGATCGCACCCATTGGGCAGGTAGTGAAGCCCGTCGCGGGATCGGGCGAGGTACACGGAGCATCCAAAATAGAGGGCCTTGCAAGACTTGTAACACCTGGACCTGGCACCGCCGAAAAATTTAAATGCTCGCTGGTATAGCCCAAGCTGACATCGTTGAGCATGGTCGGCGAAATAGCCCAGTCCAACTGTGCAACCACGTTAACACCAGGATCGGAAACGTAGTTCATAATCGTTGGGAAGCTATTCTGGGAATATCCTACATTGTAAAGATAGCCATTCAACGGCGTCGGGATCGTCGCGTTTGCAGAATCGTGAATGTAGCGGAACATCAGCTTCACTTTTTGGCTGATTTCCTGATCTATACGGAACAGGTCTTGATGCGAGTAGGAAGGCGGTGAGGCTATGGCAATGTAGCAGGAGCCGATCGTCGAGTTACATCCCGTTGTGGAGTTTGCTTGAGGAATAAGACCCGTGTTCAGCATTGCGGTTGCAAACGGCGTGACCGGAACAATATTTCCCGGATATCCCACCACGGTGCCACCGCCGGTAACATTGTAAATTGGGCAATCGGGATAAGCGCTCTGCTTGAAGACGAAGCCGCCGCCGGCAGCCACTGCCCCGCTGGTCGGACACACATCATTGAAAATGCCAGCCCGTTCTGCATTCGATGGCACAGCCTGATTGAATGGCACAGCCCAGGGCTCGTCCTCGTACCGAAACTCTTCCGACAGGAAAAAGTAGGTCTTGCTCTTGCTCCGGGGGTAAACGCCCGGTATGTAGAACGGCCCACCGATTGTCCCGCCGAAATTGTTAAGCCTGTCCTTGGGAGCTGAGCCCGGCGGATCAAAATAGTTGCGGGCATCAAGTACTTCGTTACGGAAGTACTCGTAGAGATTTCCGTGGAAGTCTTTCGTGCCTGATTTGGTCGTGGCCTGAACGGTGCCTGAGGCCGACTTCCCGTACATCGCGCCATAATTAGAGGTCAGGATTTTGATTTCGGAGAGCGCATCCAGGCTGGGAGTGACGATAAGTACCGGCTGGCCGTGGAGCAGGTTTATTCCATCATTTAGGACATCGCTTCCGTCTACGTCAAAGCTGTTGTACTCCACACGGCCGCCGTTGACACTGAACTTGGCGCTACCCAGCACTCCAGATTTGGCTTCGTCCTGACCGGACTGGTTACTCACACCCGGGGCAAGCGTGATGAGTTGGGTAAAGTTGCGGCCGTTAAGCCCGAGAGTAACAATTTCCTTTTGCGTGATGGTTCCCGAAACTTCCGCGTTCTCGGTCTCAACCTGGGCAGCCGTGTGCTCCTGGACTGTGACATTGGTGCTTTCTCCGGCAGGCTCCAGGGAAACATCCAGCGTGAGTTCCTGGGACGAAGTCAGGGCCAGGTTCTCGGAACGAAATACCTTGAATCCGGATGCGGATACCTCAAAGTTATAGGTTCCTGTCGGCAGGTTCTTGAGGACGTAGTTACCTTGAGCGTCGGAAGTCGCCGTCAGCTTCGCGCTGCCAGGACCGCTGAGCGTGATCGTCGCGCCGGTAACGACTGCGCCGGTCTGATCGCTCACCGTACCGGAGATAGAAGCAGGTCGCTCCGGAGGAGCTGCGAAAAGGTACGTGGAGAAGACGAGGACGAGCACCACGACGAACCGTCTTCGCCCCGCTTCGGCAGATTCCGCCCCTCGCGCCTTCAATGCACACTCTCATTCTGAGCATTGCCTGCTGCCCCTGCTCGTGCACTCTCCGGGTGAGGCGCGGGAGGTCGAAGTTGGTCCTTAATCCACTCGAAGGCGCGGCCGGCACTCAACACGGCGTGCTGCTGGCGCTTGGTGTTATACACGACAACCTGATCGGAAGCGGGCGCAGCAGCCTTCAGCCGTTCAGCCACCGCCGCCGGCGTGATGGTGTCGTCCAGTACAAATTGAAGGCGCACATTCTTAGCCTGCACGCGCGCCAGCACGAGCACCGGATCGAACGGCGCGACACTGCCGAGAAACTTGGGCGTTAAATAGGTCGCACGCTCCGTCTCCGGAACCAAGGACGACTTCGCCAGCCACGTTGGCCAGTCTCCCCAAGGTTGCAGGGCGTCGACGGCACGAATCTGGGGCTCAACCGAGGCCGCCAGGATGGCGATAGTCCCTCCCGATCCCTGCCCAAACATGCCAACGTGAGTCATGTCGATATCGCCGCGCTCAGCCAGGTAGCGGAGAATCATTTGCACGTCGTGGACCGACTCGGTAAGACTCTCTGGTAACTCGCTGACAAACCATTCCCGCATGGGACGATCGTGATAGCGCTGTCCGGTGAGCGCCGACACAAAGCCGATGGCGGCATAGCCATCGGCAGTCACCCGCTTACAGTACTCATTGTCCCGGAATCTGTCCGACTCCGACGGATAGCTATAGAGGTACAAGACTGCGGGAACCTTGGCGGGAGTGTTACCGCGAGGCTTGATAATATACAAGTCAATTGGGTCTCCGGTTCTCCACTCAACTCGAAGAAGTTCACGCGTGAATTCCGGATAGGTGTCCTTTTCGCCAGCCAAAGGGCTGGCCGGGTGAAGGTTGCTCGGGCTTACCGACAAAGAGCCCATGTCTTCGTTGCCGTAAATCGATGGCGGAGGTTTGCTAAAGTCAATGGCCGGAGCTGGCGAAGCAGGTGCGCTGCTCGTCTTTTGCTGCGCCGGAAGTATAGCTACGCTAATCAGACTCCAGATGATCGGGAGCAATATACAGGTTGGCCTACTCATAATGTACTGACTCCGATACACCTTATCCGCCGCATAGTTCGGCCGGGCGGGCGATTGATAGCACAAAACCTTGTTAAACCGACACCAGAGCTACAAACGGCCGCCCCCCGCTGCGATTGCACCAGGTTCAGTGAGGGAAGAACCTGGGTTCGAACTTTGACGGAGCGACGGGAACATTTGGGGCAGTATTGTTGATGAAGTTCGCGTCTGCCACAATGCCGCCCGCAGGCCCGAGAAATGCAAAGCTGGCATAACCCTGATGGTTGGCCGGCACCAGAAGACCAAGCGAAGCAATCCCGTTTGCCGCCACAATCCTGGTTACCTGCTGTCCCGGGGCCAGCGAGAAGGAACTGGTGTATGTCGTATCACCGGCAGTGACGTCCGTTACGGTCAGTTCACCACTCAGTGTCGCGGCCGTGACGTTGGTGAAATCGTATTGCATGGCCAGAGTGGAGTATGTGCTCCAGTTTGCGTTCCACAGCGTCGTATCGGTAACACGAATGTAATACTGATATAAGTTGCCGGACAAATCCAGGCTGCTCGCCACAAGCGTGAAGTCGTGGCCGTTCTGAAAGCGCCACGAGATTCTGTCGCCGAAGCTGTTACTCAGCTCGGGGTCGACCTGCGCGAAGTCGCTGGTCGAGACCGTGGAACAGCTTGTACCTAGCGCCAACCCCAGTTGCGCGCTTCCGGTCACGGGATTTTGAGAGGTAGGAGCCCACATCTCGGCGCTGTAGGAATGGCCTGCCTTGGCGTGCACAAGATAGTAGTTTGGCCCAGTGCCTCCCGTTCCGGTGCTCACATAGTCCTGAGCTGATGACCCGTCCGTCGGCAAAATGGGATCGTCGACGCAAGGCTCCGATGGAGGTCTGTGCGCCTTTAACGGCAGGACTCTGGTGTCTTTATTATCGGCCTTTGCCTGACCAACCGCGCTCGCACTTATCAGCAACAAACAAAACGCCACAAGAATCTTCGCTCTCACAGGTGGCTCCCTTTGACTTAGTTTTATTAAAGGCAATTCCCTTAAGCAGCATTGCAACTAACTTCCGTTTACAACCAGGTGTGCCCTGCCAAACCGCTCCGGGGTATAGAAACCGTCCACTACCCGCCGCTGAGCGACTGACGAAGAGGTGGCCAGACGTGGCACGGCTGGCCACCTCTCGTTGAGACAGGGCTGCCTATAGAGCGTCTATCTACTCTAGTTGTCCAAGGATTTCCGTGCCCGTGTCGGCATAGTAATCTTTGTCAGCTTGAATGTTATAGATGGCTCCGCCCATATCGCCGCCAGCTTCCGGTATGCCGGTAATGATCCCGTTCGCACCAGTCACGCCGGACTGGTTGAAGTGGGACCGGAAGACCGTCAGGTTAGTGATAGGGAGAAAATCCGGGATCTGTGTTGATTCCGTGATTGCCGCCTGATAGAGCGAATAAATCCCGCTTGGGATGGGTGACACGGTCACGATTCGCAGGACCGACCAGATGGGATAGGTCCCGTTCTTAATATTGGGGAAGGTCAGAGCTCCCACGCAGGGCGGGGTGGGGCACTGCGGCAAGGTGCCAGTGACGTATTGCGAACGGATGGGGTCAATGCCGTCCACGGTTACGTACTTGACGGTGCTGACCACCGGGGCGAAGTTGCCAAAGCCCCAGAAAGAATAACCCAGGCTGTCAGTTATGGCGCCCAGTTCCTTGATCATTTCGCCGGTACCGATCACTCGCTGCCGGGTTCCGCCGGAAGCGTAGGTCTGGTTAAGCGGGTTGTCCCCAGGAGGCGTTACGTTGTTTTCCTGCGAGCTGCCGACTTCCAGGCTGCGGGTCACGTCCCACTCCATGGTGTTGTAGGTACCAGATATAGGTTCACGCAAGAGCGTATGCAGGGGGTACGACGCGAGGCCGTTGTAGTTAAAGAGGTCGCGGGTACGGGACAGGTTCCCATTCTGCGCCCACGCCAGTACGAACCGAGGAACGTTGGTGAAAATCAGGGTACCAAGGTGTCCAAGTCCCGCATCCGTTTTGTTGACAGCCACGACTACTGGGCTGGCGCCAACGTCGGAGGTCGTATAGGTAAACGTGATCGGCTGACCCGAGATTGGGTCGTTGCCGCTGAGTGCAAACTGAACCGGAACGGCGCTCTTGCTGCTGAACGCGCTTAGAATCGGCTGGCCAATGGGCGGCGGTCCATAGCCCAGGCCGGAGCGGTTATTAGTCAATGGGGCAAGGGCGCGATTGGTGGCGAATAAAGCATCTTCCGGCCGGATGTCGGTCATGCCGGCGTTAAAGGCTGCTCCCGTCAGGGCGGTGTAGACAGCGTTGGGCAGGGGCACGTCCGCACCAAACGGAGAGGGAACCAGGTTATCACCTGACGATCCGTTGTCCGAGCTTGCCAGTACGTTCGTAGCCGTTGGTACCGCGAAAAACGCACGGACGCCAACTCCGGAATCCACGCTGAGGTATGCGCAGATCGTGGTCGGATTGTTGTCGTTGTCCCAGACCACCCAGATATTTCCTTTATTGTCGGGAATCTGGGAGCTGCGGCTGTCATGCACGGCGGCGCCATTGGTCTTGGTCCAATTTCGCGTACCGCAGACCGGCGGGTTGGTCAACTCAGCAGCGAATGCCCATGTATTGAACTGGGCAGATGACCCAGCGCCATTAAATAAAATGGTCGGCTGGGCGTACGAGTTTGAGGCAAGCAGCACAATCGCACAGAGCGACAGGCTGGCGACAATAAACTTCGACTTTGCCATCGATATCCTTCCTTTCATCTATCTATCGAGAGGATGCAGTTAGTGATTGGCCGCCGGGGGCTGTCGTGGGGCAGCTACCGACAACTGTAGGTGCAGAAGCGCGTCGTCGTTCGGCAGCAAGTATCGATGGAATATGTGACGATTTAATGACGTGAATGTTAATTTCTTGCTCCAAGACCAGAATGTAGGGGCCGGAGCGCTTCGGCGCTGTTACGAATGAGTTATCTATCAATACCTCATTAGCATCAACGCTATCTTTCGTAAGACCTGCGACTATCAAGAATTCATTCAGCATTGACAGTACGTTTACATTCTCGTCATACGTTGTGGCATTTAATACGCGCATAACCCATATGCGGTCACACTCTAGACGCCCTCTACCGGGGGCCGGGTTCTTTGTACCCGGTCGGCTGCAATATCTTTGGCTTCTAATAGCTATCGGACTCACCACCATCGCGCTCTCGAGGGCCGTAGCGGCACAGTCAGCTGAGGGCCATGGCCGGCAGAGCAGCTCGAGTTCTGCTACTTCAGCTCTGAAGTCGCGCGCCGCCATAAATTTGGCCGGGCTCCCGCTCGGATTTGAGCTGAACAAGGGCCAGATGGACCCCGCTGTGAAATACGCCGCCCGGGCAAACCAGTACACGCTCTTCCTCACCTCATCGGGCGCCGTGTTTGCGTTGCCGAAGAGCGTGGACCTGCCCACCAGTCTGAAATCCATAGCCCAGCAGGGTGCAGCACGGCAGGTGCGCAAGCCGTCTGTCTGGACCTCGATTGGAATGCGATTGGTTGGCGCTAGCCCAACTCAGGTAATCTCGGCAAGCGACCAACTCCCCGGTGTAAAGAACTACTTCGTGGGGCGCGATAATACAAAGTGGGCAAGGGGAGTGCCGCTCTACTCAAGGGTTGAATCGCGCAATGTTTATCCCGGAATCGACCTTGCATTTCGCGGCATAGGGAAAGAGCTTGAGTTCGACTTCCTGGTCAGTCCCGGGGCTAACCCTCGGCGAATCAATATGGCTTTCGATGGAGCTCAGCATGTCAAGCTTGAGGCTTCAGGGGACTTGGTGGTGTCGTCTACGGCTGGCGATTTGCAGATACACCAGCCTGTGGCTTATCAAGAAGCAAACGATGGTAAGCGGACGTTGGTCAACACGCGGTTTATACAGCGGAAAGATGGAAGCATTCGACTGGCGCTAGGTTCGTATGACCGTCGCCGCCAACTCATCATTGATCCCGCTGTAACGTATGCCACCTATCTGGGAGGTACTGCCCAGGATGAAGGCCTTGGAGTAGCGACTGACGGCGCTGGGAACACCTACGTTACAGGCGGCACCAACTCACCAGACTTCCCCAACACCGGCGGGGGCCTTGGCTATTCGGGGGGTCTGGACGCATTCGTAACCGCGTTTAACTCAAGCGGTCAATTTATGTTTTCCACTCTTTTCGGCGGCAGTGGCGACGACGTTGGGACGAGTATTGCAGTGAACCCCGTTGGCTTTAACCCGGGAATCTTTGTTACTGGGTACACTACTTCCCCTGATTTCCCAGCCTTTGTTAACCAGATCTCTCTGGCCGGGACCCAGAACGCCTTCGTTTGTATATTGGAC
>PLBD01000592.1 GCA_003135315.1 Acidobacteriaceae bacterium
TCGCCGCGCGACTTGGCGGCCTGGATGGCGATCTCGAGATTGTCCTTGACCTTGTTCTGGCCGATGAACTCGCGCAGCCGCTGCGGACGCAGCTTGAGCTCGAAGGACGAGTCGTCATCGAGCGGAACGGCGGAGACGATGCGGTCAGGATTTTCTTTGGGCAAAGGCACGCAGGGCGATAGTAAAGGGAAGAGCGAGGGGGGCGCAATGAGCGCTGCCTTGGGCTATTGAATCCAACCAACCGCCAGGGTCGTTGTCGCCCATTTGCCAGCACCGTCTTTCTCCATCAGAACATACTTCTGAACACCGCTGTGACACATACTCCGTTCCGCAATGAAGAACGCTTGTGTCCGTCCGGGATTGTATCCGACGCATGAGAAGTAGATTACACAACGATTTTCGGGGTATCGAGACACAAGCTTCTCCACCGAGCTGATATCGTCCCGGGAGGCGACTTTATAAGGCGCCCCGATCAAGAAACCATGACTTAGCGACATGGAATCGCTCTGGCACTGCAGAAAAGACTCAAACGTGGAATCCTGGAGCTCCTTGATCTGTCCCTTCACGACTTGCCGCTGCGGGGACGACGTGGCATTGAAGGTGATAGTGACGGGAGCGAGCACGCCAGCATGGTCCCCAACCCGGAGATCGTCGACGCCGTTGTGGCCGTTCAGTTGGCTCTTCAGGAATGCGGAATAAACATCATAGTCTGCCGAACTCGCTTCAGGTGACTGCGCGAAGGCATAGAGCGAATTGAAGGCTGCGACGAGCACGCATACGAAGCAGAGTCGCAAGGTAGCTATCATTGTCGTCCTCTTGAATTAAGACACCGCAGGATTACGTTTTGTTTCGCTCGGCCGAGAGGGGCTCTCGTTCCAACGGAAATTAGCGTCCTGCTGCCCTGGTTACCGAACGAGCGTTCAGTTACTAAAGTACAATTACTCTTATTGTACTTTCGTTATCTTGCGCTGATTACCTTCTCATTGCATACTGCACTCACCTACCACAGAACCTGGGAGAAAGGGTTGGAGGAGGTTACGAGGGTCTCCTCTTCCAACCCTTCGTTTTTTTGGCGGTGACGAACGAGTTTCAGGCCCTTTGGCTGGTTGCTCCAGGCGCCCTGACCGCTCGGCAGGGACACTAAAGAGTAACCAGCCAATTGCTTTCTTCCGGCACCGACCTCCCATCAAACGCTCTAAGATGACTTCAGCCGGGGAAGACCGGCTTGAGGAATGTCCCTTCCTGGAGTCCAGCGATGAAAAAGATTGCCATAACATTGGTAGCGCTGTTTGCGATGACTGGCCTGGCCGCGGCATCGGAGCGGCGCGATGCCGACCTGGACCGCCTCCAGTCAGCCAGTACCATCCTGAGCCAGATCATGTCCGCGCCCGACCGGGCGATTCCCGACAGCATCATGTCGGGAGCAAAGTGTATCGCCATCATGCCGTCGGCGCTGAAGGCGAGCTTCCTCCTCGGCGCCAACTACGGCAAAGGCGTGGCCACGTGCCGCACCGAGCACGGCTGGAGCGCGCCTGCGTTTTTCAAGCTGACGGGCGGGAGCTTCGGATTCCAGGCGGGCGGGCAGGCTTCTGACCTGGTGCTGATTGTCCGCACCGTCGACGGCATGCAGCATCTTCTGCACAGCAAGTTCAAACTGGGCGCGGATGCCTCGGCGGCGGCCGGACCGGTAGGCCGCGACGCCCAGGCGATGACCGACCTGACCTTGCGCGCCCAGGTGCTGACGTATTCGCGCTCGCGCGGACTTTTCCTGGGAGTTTCGCTGAGCGGCGGCGTCATCAAGCAGGACCAGGCGGACACCCAGGCTTTCTATGGAAAGGATTGGAGTTACTACGGCCTGCTGAATGGGCAGGTTCCGGTCCCGGCGGATGCCGAGCTGCTGTTGAAGACGGTGGAGAAGTACGCACCGACACCAAAACTGTTCGTGGCGCCGGCTCCGGCGGCAGCTCCGGCCGCGCAAGTGACCCCGCCGGCAGCTCCAGCGGCGAGCCCTGCGGCAGCTCCGGCATCTACTAACGCTGCTGCACCTGCGCCGTCGGCTGCGGCGTCAGCCGGTGCGGATGACACCGACACCCCGGCGCCGGCTATGGCGCAGAGCGCAGCTCCGGCTTCTACTCCGGTTACAGCAACGAACGCGCGGTAAACCGCAAGACAATCACTCCCAGAGAGCGGTGGCGATGGCCACCGCTTTTCTGCGTGGGCTCTGCCTGAATCGTTACAGGTGCGTTTTCATGGCGGTCGTTATATATTAATTTTCAATTGAACCTCGACAACTGGAGACACCACGATTTCAAAGCGCCCATATCGGGCGAACCAAGTGTCTGTCCACCCGAAGTTGTTGCAGATCCGGATTGGGGCCCGGCTGTTGACGATTCGCGCGAGCGTTCGAGGTTCTTGCATGTGGGGCAGGGGTAAAGTTCAAACCAGAACAGTGAATTCCGAAGTCTAGTGTCAGCGCCTCCCAAGTGGCTTGTGGGCGTTTGCTCTCTGTGGGCGTCGTTCTGAGTAGTGGGGACGCTGCCGACGAAGCCTTGGGTGTGTGTATGAACAAAGGAGAAGAGATGCGACAGCGATTTAGCTCAAAGCGGTTGACTGTGTCCGCGCGGCTTTCCGGTGGATTGTTGCGAGCCCGGCCATTTCTCATGACAGCTCTCGTCGCTTGCTTGCTGCTGATGAATCTGGGGGCGGCTGCGCAAGACAAGCGACCGAACATCCTGCTGATCGTTGCCGACGACATGGGTTGGTCGGATGCCGGAGCCTATGGTGGTGAGATTTTCACGCCGAACATCGATCGCCTGGCGAACCAGGGATATCAGTTCCTGAATTTTCATGTGGGCTCGATGTGCGCGCCGACGCGCAGCATGCTGATGACGGGCGTAGACAATCACATAGTCGGGCTGGGCAACATGGTGGAACTGCTGTCCGACAATCAGCGCGGCAAGCCGGGCTATGAGGGACGATTGAACGGCCGCGCGGTCACCATCGCCACGTTGTTGCATGACGCCGGCTATCACACGTACATGGCGGGCAAGTGGCATCTTGGCTACACCAAGGAGAGCCTGCCGGCGTCGAACGGTTTCGAGCAGTCTTTCATCCTGGCACAGGGCGGTGCCGACAACTACGAAAAGAAAAGTTATACGCCTACCTACACCACTCCTCCGCATTTCTTCGATGGGTTGAAGGAAGCCGAGCTGCCGCCGGACTTCTACTCTTCGAAGTTCTATACCGACAAGATGATCGGCTGGATCGACGGGAGCCTGAGCGAGGGCAAGCCGTTCTTCGGCTATCTCGCGTTTCAAGCGGTACACCAGCCGCTGCAAGTGCCCGTCGAGTACACGCAGCGCTATGTATCGACTTATGACGCAGGGTGGAACAACATCAAGAGTTTCCGCTATCAGCGCCAGGTGGAGCTGGGCATCATGCCCGGCGGATTGAAGCTCACGGCGCCAAGTGTCCTTCCGGAGTGGAACTCCCTGCCGCAAGACGAACGCCGCATGGATGGGAAGCGCATGGCGGTTTATGCCGGGATGCTGGAATATATGGACATGAGTATCGGACGCGTGCTGCAACACCTGAAAGACAAGGGCGCGCTCGACAACACCATAGTCATTTTTATGAGCGACAACGGCGGAGAAGCTCGCGAGCTTATGAACTACTTTCCCGAGTACTACGCCAAGAACTTCAATTTGACCTATGAGCATCTCGGGCAGAAAGGAAGCTACGTGGAGTATGGCCCGGAATGGGCGAATGTCTCGATGACCCCGTTCTCCAGCTTTAAGTCGTCGGCTTCCGAAGGCGGAGTGCGCGCGCCGTTCATCATCTCCTACCCAAAGTCGATCCCTATGGGCCAGCGGACGGATGCGTTCGCCAGCGTGGTGGATGTTGTTCCAACGCTGCTGCAGTTCGCAGGCGTGAAGCCGGCCTCGAACTCGATTCCGCTCTCCGGTCGAAGCATGGACGCTTTGTTGACGGGAGCGTCAGCCCAGGTTTATCCCAGTGAGGCATCGATTTCGCAGGAGCTTTCGGGAGGTGCGGCCGTCTACCAGGGCGACTACAAGCTGGCGCGCAACATTCCACCCTATGGCGATCGCAAGTGGCACTTGTTCAATCTGCGGGTTGACCCCACCGAGTCCAAAGACCTGGCGAGCGCCGAACCCGAGCGCGTGAAAGCCATGTTGCAGGCCTATGCGGAGTATGTCCAGAAGAACGGAGTCATCGAAGTTCCGGATGATTACGATATAGCCGCGCAGGCCAAGAAGAATGCAGCACTGAAGCACTGAGACTTCCTACTTCGCTGCGTTAACGACGAGTCGATGATTTGAGAGCCGAGGACGGGTTGCCTGCCTACGGTTTTGCGGGTGGGCACTTTCACGATGCATCCGGCAGTCCCACCCAAGCGAAAGACGTTTGGGTGGGACAGACTCAGGATGGTTGGACGGGACAGTTACTACACACCGCATTCTGTCCGGAGTTAACAAACGTAGGGCGCGCAAGTCGCCGGCGGCGGGGGCCAGTTGGTCACCAGGTTCTGGACATTCACCGTCCCGATGCCGGTGGCAAAGTCCCAACCCGTGGTAGTCCCGTAGGCCGGCAGGAGAGAGCTATTGGAAGTCGAGAGAAGACCATTGGTTTCGCCCGACGGCAGATAACAGTTGTGGAGCACACCGTTCAACGCCCGGCAGGGCACATCCATGTCGCCCTGGGTTACGTCGTTGAAGTTGCAAGTATTGCGTGGACCATTCAACGAGTCCGAGTTGCAATCGCCATTGAGGTAAAGGCCATCCGTATTAGCGATGGAGTACAGATTGTAATTCGGGTTACCGGATGAGCTCTTGATTTTCTGGTTCAGCAGCGCCTGTATGCCGGCCCAGATCGGCGAGGCGAACGACGTCCCGCCCCCACCAGACCATGTACTAGGAAGCCCTGTGCAGGGGGAACCGCCGTGCTTGGGATCGGAGAAGCAGTACACATAATAGTGACCCCAGACGCCGTTGGCGGCGAACAGAGACACATCGGGCAGGTCGCGAACGCCGTCGTTGGGAACGCCCGAGAGGCTTTGGAAGTCAGGCTTTGGGTACCCGGCGCAGGTTCCGCCAACCACTCCCAGAGTTGACGGCGTGCCCGTTGCGCAGGCGCTTGGCCCTCCACTTCCGGCCGCGGTATAGAGATACTGGCCGGTGTTGCAGAACTGTAGGGGAGAGCTGTAGCCATGATAGAGAGCGAGCAACGCACCTGCACAAGAATCGTTCCATGGGATCTCCGGGATATAGGAGGTTGCCGAGCCATAGTAGGTGTTGTTGGTCGCGTTCCAGTAGGTGCTGTTCTGGTTTAGATAGGTGTCTTCAAAGTCGGTGCCACCCACAGCGACGTTATTCGGAGTGGAAGCAAACGCGTTCACGTTAATTCCATACGAAGCGTAAGACTGGTGATCATCGTTGAGGGCTGCTCCCGAGTCTCCAGCGGCGACATAGACCGACACGCCGACAGCGCTGGCGTACGAATAGAGGCTGTTGATATAGGCGTTGTAGGTGGCGCCGATATCGGTCTCGGCTTCGCCATAGCTGATGCTGACTGCGTCAGGCAGAGGCGCTTCCTGGAGAATGTTTTGCAGTGCGAGGAATCCGCCGAAGAGGAGAACGTCCTTGCACGCTGCCAGCTTCATGTTGGCGGCAGGAGCGGCTGCGGTGGCCCATTCCACGTCCAGGATCGCCTCGCCATCGGCGCCGTTGATTCCCGGGTCAAGACAACCCGGACCGGGATGGACCTGCCTGAAGCTAGCCGGGTAGCTGCTCAAGCCGAAAGCCTTGCGGAAGGTCTGCCAGTCAGCGTCGTAGCGGTGAGTGCTTGTGCTGTAGACATCGGTGTCCTCGATCAGCACGACGGTGCGGTTCTCACCCATGCGACCGGTTAGGTGCGGCGGGAAGTTGTAGATCGTGGAGAGGTCAGAGGGAACGACCAGATAGCAGTCGCTGCCGCAGCCAGCTGTTGTGTAGTCAGGGGACGGGCTGCTTCCAAGGTCTACCGTCTGCGGTTTCACCGCAGTCAGCATGGGGTGGGGCATGAAGTCGTTGAGCGAAACCACGCCAACGACGGCCGGGGCCAGGGCCTCGGGAATCTTCGGGTCGCTCATGTTGGCGATGTGATGCTCACCCTGCACGTCGAGCTGATGGATTTCGGTGTGGAAGGCTTCACTGACCTGGCCTGCGGTGCCGGAAAAGGCGATGACGATTCCGTTGTCGTAGACGGTGTCGACGGTAAATCCCTGAGAGCGCAACCAGGTCTCGATGGTGCTTACATCCTGCGGCGCCGACCCGTACATTTGACCTACCTGCGTGGCAGTCAGCCAGCGATAGTAGTTCGGGGAAGCTGGGTCATGTAAGTCCTTAAGGCGCTTCGCAAAGGCCGCTTCCAACTCGGGGGGACGGCGAAGCAGAAGCAACATGCGGCTCATGGCAAAATCGTCGGGAACGCGTCCCCGATCGTTGGCCGCAGTAGCTTCCGGGCGGGTGTTGCCGGCCAATGTTACCAGGCGGCTTTGGTCGATCCCCTGCGTTATCAGTTGACGCTTCGCTTCTGCATGGGAAGCGGTATTGAAGGTGAAGACAAACGCAAGGGCGGAGAGCAACAGCCCGAGGCTTTCCAGGCGACGTTTCATGGGGATTTTCCATTCGATAAGGCGTGGCGGAACAGCATTCATCGCCTGCGGTAGCGAGTTGATGGGGAATTCCGGGAGCTGAGGTTGTGTCTGCGTTTTCATGGTGACCTCCTGTTGGTCGGGTTGTGGCGACGTGCGAAGAGCGTGAGCGGCGCGCCTGGTTGTAGTCGTGCGAACTGCGAGGTTCGCGTTAAATATGGGCGGGAAGCAGATCCGCAAGCCGCCGGTCCTAAGCGAGCCCTTGCCTCCGGGGCTGCCGGTATGGAAAGGGCAAGAAACAAGGTCCGCGCGGCCTACATCAGTTCTTGCGGGTGTGAGCTTCGCCTGCATGAGGGGCACAATGCGCCTGCTTCGTCCACTCGATCAATGCTTGGGAGGTAATTTGAAGGTCAATTCCAGGTCAGCAGCTAAGTAGCTGGAGCACCAGGAATTAGGACGACATGTCATCGAAGGAAACAAGCGCCTCAGGGATGCGCCGCGCCTGACGGGGTCTGGAAAAGGCGAGACCTGGGGGCGCGCGGTCGACGACCGCTGCCCACCCTCTCGCCAAAAGACGGCGAGAAGGGTGGGGCAGCCCGCGCCTGAGCACCCTCAGGTCGGTGGCTGGGGCACGCCGCCGGAACCCACTCCTTCGAACCCCGCGAATGAGTGGGGCGCCCGCAGGAAAAGCCTGGGTTATATCATCAGTGCTGGCGAGCGTTGTCCCGGGAGAAGATATGGCATCGGCAAGTGCAACCCTCAAGCAGAAGCTCTACCGTGGATTCAAGGAATACATGGTCATCACGCTGTACCTTTGGGTGATCTTCGTCCTGTTTGATGTTTACCGATCGGTGCTGGTGGCCCAGTACCACATCAGTCTGGCAGCCAAGGGCTTCGCCGTGATCAACGCCATGGCCCTGGCGAAAATCGCGCTGATCGCAAGAGAGTTCAAGTTGGACGAACGCCTGCGACCCAAGGGCAGGCCGCTGATTTATCCAACGCTGCTGAACGCCGCGGCCTTTGCCGGGCTGATGGCCCTGTTCAAGCTGGTGGAGGAAGTGGGCGTCGGAATGTATCACCATGACACGGTGGCGCAGAGCGTGGCTAAGATAGGAGGTTCGTGGAAAGGGCTTCTGTGTCTGGCCGTGATCTTCTTCGTGATGCTGATCCCATTTTGTGCATTCGCCGAACTGGGCCTTGCCCTGGGTGAAGGCAAACTGGCGCGTATCTTCCTCTATGAGCATAGGGTCCGCGAATGACCAGGCAGACGTATGGCCGGCAAGGAAAGACATGCCGGATGGCTCGCGGAACCCACTCATTCGAACCCCGCGAATGAGTGGGGCACCCGGCTGTATCCGCAGCAGCCGGGTGTCGGAGACATGCAGCGAGAGCTAGATCAGCACGGCTATGAACGTGAGAAAGGGGCAGACCAGCGGGCGTGGGATGTCTTGGGTGATCCGAAACAATGAGAATGCTAAAGCTCCTGTCGTGTGTGGTGTTGCTTCTCCCCCTATGTGCTGAAGCTCAGAAGCCTTCGGATAGCTGCGGAGGTTCGCCGTTGTTGGCCTCGCTCAGCAAAGGCGCTGGCGCAGTTCTTCTGAAGGCTTACGGATACTCTCTTCAAGAGCCGTGGGCCTGTACGAAAATCGACTCTTCTTGGGCGGCAGGAGCTACGATCCTGCGGTTCCAGAAGATCACCACACAGAGCGATGATCACACGGCCTTCTCTGTGGTGAAGGTTCCGGCCTTGGAGTCTGTCTGGGTGATCCCAACAGCGACCGGGATGCTGGAGGTTGCGCACGCTGAAAGCGACCCTCACAACATCGCGGCGTTCAATGCGTTGCTTGGTCTCCACAAGGGGCCGATAGATGCAGCGGGGTGGTTGGAAGGGGGCAAGTTGTACATGACGCTGCTGGGCCA
This sequence comes from Acidobacteriaceae bacterium, assembly GCA_003135315.1. GTDB lineage: Bacteria > Acidobacteriota > Terriglobia > Terriglobales > Acidobacteriaceae > Bog-257. The sequence continues at coordinate 8,573 of PLBD01000592.1, forward strand.
CAAGGAAGCTGTTCCGATCAAAGACGAGGCGGACTCCTGTTCTGGCAGTGAATGCTCCGTCTCGTTCTCTGACCGCCCGGTGGTCGCAGGGGAGGCTTACAACAAGTGGAGCCTGACCTTCGCCGCTCCATCCAAGGGCCAGCCGGGGATGCTGACCGACGTATCTAGGGAAACCGTTCATCCTTAGCCGGGTGCCGGGTGCCCCACTCATTCGCGGGGTTCGAATGAGTGGGCCCCGCGAGTCACAGCCTTGGGTACGTCCCATCACAGACGGGAATCATCCGCCCCCGATACTTTCGGCACATGACGAGAGGTTTGGAGCGCTGGTATGGTGGCCACGACCTGCACTTCATAACCTGCAGTTGTTATCGGCGCTGTCCGGAGCTTGACAGCGGCGAGCGCCGTGATCTGTTTCTGCGTGTCCTGGAACGCGCCCGGCAAAAGTATCGCTTTGTCGTAATCGGCTATGTGGTGATGCCCGAGCATTTCCATCTTCTGATAACCGAGCCGGAAGTGGGAGATCCTTCCGTGGTGATGAAAGTGGTGAAAGAGCGATTCACCAAGCTGCTTCACCACGGCGGCATGCAAACCGGCCCGATCTGGCAAAAGCGTTTCTACGACTTCAATGTGTGCACTACGGAAAAGCGCATCGAGAAGCTACGCTACATGCATCGGAACCCGGTAAAGCGAGGTCTGGCGGAAACACCCGAAAATTGGAAATGGAGCAGCTTCCGGGCGTATGCTTGCGGCGAAGACGGCTTGGTAAAGGTGAATTGTCAGGAGTGGCCGCTCAGGATAACGTATTCCGCCTCGCGGGCCCACTCATTCGAAACCCGCGAATGAGTGGGGCACCC
>PLBD01000229.1:0-13171 GCA_003135315.1 Acidobacteriaceae bacterium
AACAGCAGGAATGCAGCCGCTGGAAGCCGGGTCTCGATTCGAAGAGCCGGAGCGAAGACGGATGGGAAGAACGTGTCAATCGCTGCCAGGCCGAGCATGAAGGCGCCAACACACATCAGGTAAAACAGCATCGACGCGGGATCGAGAAACAGTAAATCGCGCTCCTCCAGGTAGGCACTGTAGATGCCGGGCGGGAGCAGCCAGACCAGGGCGAAGAACGTGAACGACACCAGGGCAAGGCCATAGGGCGATAGCCAGGTGGAGCGTCCTGCTCGGGTTGGATTCAAGTCGCCGGTCACGGAAACGCGCTCAATGCTGTTCTTGCAGCCGCCGTGCAGGCAAGCTCAGTCGATCCATTGCAGACGAGCGGCAGTCTGGCCATCGTTGCTTACCAGGCATCAGTCCCAACCGAGGTGTGCCGTCGGTCGGCCCGCAGCGGACCATCTTTTCTGGTGAAGACCAGGTCAACAATTTCCAATGCCTTATCCAGAGGACGATAGCCGCCGTCCAGAATGTCATACAAGCTGAAGTCGCGGGCGGCCATGTATTCCATAATATCGCCGACCTCCGGAAGGCCATCGACGTAGGAAATCAGCCGCGTTTCAAGAATTACCAGATCGACCTTGTGGAGCGTCTCGGCTGCGCCCTGAAGCACCGAAAGTTCCTGGCCTTCGGTGTCGATCTTTAGCATGACGGGAGGCCGCAGTTCGCGGCCGGCGAGAATTTGATCGACGGTCAAGACGGGGACCACGCGCTGGTCGACCGCTGCCCGGGCCAACGACGTGGTTTGCCGGGGATCGGCATGTATGTTGAGTGTTACCTCGCCTGTTGCGGCGCCGGCCGCCGCCAGCACATATTCCGTATCGTAAGTAGATTTCAGGCGTTCCAGGTCGGGCTCGAATTCCTTCAGGGGCTCGACCAAATAGAACTTGCTGGCGGGAAACGCTTCATACAGGTCGGGCGTGCCCCACGCCACCCCGACATCGATGATGGTGCCGGGGATGAACTGGAGTTTCTTGAGCTGCGAAAAGAACTCCGCGAAGTTCCTGGTGGGCCGCCCTGAATTCACCAGCTTCACGCCCAGGTGAACGAGCACGTGGTCGTTGAGCTTTTGGACGGCAACACGCAGGAACTCGCGGGCACGCACCGCGGCGGGCTTGTTCATCCCTTTCTTACCTCGACCATGCACCTATTATGCATCGCGCGGAAAGTCCTTAGTGCGGTTCAACTCGCTGATCCTCGGCAAAGGAGTCAGTGCCGACAATCTCAAGTATGGTGGTTAGTTGGCTTTGAAGACAACCACCTGAAAATCTGCCTGGATGAGACTGCCGTTGACGTCCCTCAGGCCGACGATCAGATCGCCGGTTTTGTGGCAATAATCTCCGTCGTCGTCAGTGTTCACAAACAGAGCACCCTGGGGCCATCCGTTGTAGCCGGACACCGTGGCAACCGTGGTGTAGCTGGTGCGAAGAAAACAAACCCCTGCAATCTTCAGCTCGTAAAGGCCGGTCTGGCTGTTGTAGGAGCTCGTAATGTTTGAGGTCCCCGACTGCAAGGTTCCATCGTAGGAAACGCTGGCAATGGCGACCGGTAGCCCGGCGGTTGCGTTGCTTTGGCCAAATGCATATGGACTGGCGGCAACGGCCAAAATAGTCAGACAGAATCCCAGCAAGAGCCCCGTAGACTTGAGTTTCATTGTAGTCTCCTTGTGCGGCAACTGTTATTGCCGATGCTGAACGGTTTGGATTGCCGACTCGCCGGAACCTGGGACAAGCTTCGTCCTGGGCCCAACAAATCGCCTGGTTCACGGGGGCCTTGGCTGGCCCTGGCCAGCCTTGCTTCAAAAGCCGCCCTCACAAGTAAGAGCGCGGATCTCACAGAAATCCCGCCAAGCGGGCCTCAGACCATTCCTGACTGACCGAGCCGGCCGAACTGGGGGCTGCGTCCGAGATGGGCGCGGATGACCCTGGTCAATCCATCAAAGTGTTTCTCGCCGAGCGCATAAGCGGCAAGGCAATAGAAGTGGAACATGGGATATTTCGAAAATCCCATGCGGCCGTAGGCGCGGTAAAACGCGATGAACTCGGAGAAGGGAAGGCCGAGTTGACTCCGGATGTAGGGATAGAAGTAATTGGCGTAATCGCGGGTCACTTCATCCACAACATCGATGCCCGTGGTGGCCTTCAGCTCTCTGATGATGGAGAGCGCGCCGGAGACCATGGCCAGCAGCGCTTCGGGCGTGTAGGAGCCGGGCACGTAGGTCCCGCGCTCGTTGCCGCTGTTGCCGAACTCGGGCGGTTCGTTGTTGCGGCATAGCACCAGGATCTCCGGGGTAAAAACCGCACACCTCGATGCGAGGACATTCGCGGTCAGATGCAATTGATAGAAGAGGGTTCCGTCGAATTTGGCGGTAGCTGCGGCGCAGGCGCTGTCGCGGTGGACGATGTAGCCGGAGATCACGCCCGAGCGGCGAAAGCAGACGGTGATGGCTTCGCGTCCAGCCGCAAACTTGCGCTCCTCGTTGAAATACCGGACCGCCTGATTGATTTTCTCCGGCACCTCGTCGAACCACGCATAGCCGCGCAGCACCAGGCCAACGTTGTCGTAGCGTTGCAGGATGCCGGCGACGGTGCCGAGCGCGCCCGGGCACAGGAGGTCGTCGTTTCCCATGAAGAAGCAGAATTCGCCCGTGGCTTTCTCCACCAGGTTGCGAATGTTTGCGTCGTAGCCAAGGTTTTTCGCATTTTCGAAGTACAGCAATTGTCCGGGATGACGGCCGGCGTAGTCGCGAACAATGGCGGCAATTTGCTCGCGCTCCGGCGAGGCATCCTCACAAACGACCACATTGAAGTCGTGGTACTCCTGGGCAAAGATGGAATCGAGCAGGGCGGGCAGGTGCCGCGCGCGATTGAATGCCGGAATACAGATGGAGAAAGTTGGTCGCATGCTTTGTCAACGCGCCCGGCGATAGCAGAGAAGATGGGTGCCATCACCAGCGGCTGCGCTTCGGTATACTCAAGACCGTCCCGATGACGACCCGCCGGCGGTTCATCAAGAACGCAGTTGCAAACCTCGGTCGAGGCGGCGCGACTGCGCTGGTAGCCGTCTTCCTGCCTCCGCTGCTGGTGCGCCATATGACGGCCGTCAGCTATGGCGTGTGGGTCCTGGTGATGCAAGTAGCTGCCTATATCGGCTACCTGGACTTCGGCCTGCAAACTGCAATCGGACGGTATATAGCATATGCCACCGAGAGGCGCGATTACCAACAGCGCAACTCGGTCTTCAGTACGGCTTTTGCGGGCCTGGTAGCGGCTGCCTTCGTGGGCCTGCTGCTGCTGCTGGCCGCCGCCGCAGTCGTTCCTGTTGTGTTTCCCAGTATTCCCGCCGAGACCATCCCCATCATGCGCTGGGCGCTGCTGATCCTGGGCGCCTCTATGGCACTTGGGCTGCCTGCTTCGGCGTGGTCGGGAGTGTTCATCGGCCTGCAGCGTTACGAGATCCCCGCGCTGGTGATAGGCGGAGCCAGGCTGATCTCGGCTGTGGGCGTCGTGATTGCAGCCTTTGCCGGCCGTTCCGTNNAGCATGGTGCGCCGCGCCACAGCCAATGAGCTGCTGCATTACTGCTTCGGCCTGACGGTGATGTCGTTTTCCATGCTGCTGGTCACCGGGTTTGACCTGATCCTGGTGGGCCGCTTCCAGTTCAACGCGGTCACTGCCTATTCGGTGTCGGCTGCCATGATCACGTTCGTGGCCGGAGCGTTATCGGCTGTCCTGAACGTCATGATGCCTCATGCCGCGGCGCTGCACGCGCGTCAGGACCCGGAAGAGCTGGGACGACTGGTCGTACTCTCGACCCAGGTGGGCGTCATTCTGCTGATCTTCAGCGGCATCCCACCGCTGATTTATGCCGCGCCCATCCTGCGGCTCTGGATTGGCCAGCAGTATGTGCCGACCGGGCAACCGATCCTGGTGGTCTTGCTGATCGCGAACATGATCCGGCTGGTCGGGCTGCCGTATGCGATCGTGCTGATTTCCGCCGGACAACAACGGTTCATCAAGATCAGTCCCTTGACGGAGGGGATCACAAACCTGATAGCCAGTGTTGCCCTGGGAGCGATGATGGGTGCGATTGGCGTTGCCCTGGGGACGCTGATTGGGTCGGTGTTCAGCGTGACAACGCATCTTTTCTACAGCATGCCGCGCACGAATGCGGAAATCCGATTTTCCAGGAAGAAGTATCTTTTCTCCGGTGTCTTGACGCCGCTCCTGTGCGTGGCCCCGCTCCTGTTGGCAGGAGCGATCTCGGTAGCTGGGCGGCTGAATACGGGCTACCGTAATGCGGTTTTCTTTCCCTGTGTGGCGTTGTCGCTGGTGGGGAGTGCCATTCTGCTGAGACACACGAAGATGTTGCGATTCGGAATGGGCAAGCCGGCGCAGGGTTCGGTCTAATGCGGGCTCGTGATGACAAAACTCAAAGACCTTGATCGAGCGAGCGGGAAGATATGGGGTCGATCAGTCGATTCACCAGCAGGCGGCGGGGATCATGGGAGTCGAGGTGCTCGTAACCGGCCGCAAGCAGGATCCACACACAGGCAAAAGCAAAGGCTACAACCGTCCCGAACGCCATGATAAAGAGCCGTGGCGGCCACGATTTGGTTTCCGGCACGACCGGCTCATCCAGCACTTTTATCGAGGGGATCTCCTTGGCCTCCTGGACCTTGGCCAGCTCGTACTGCTTGGTCAGGACTTCGAAGACTGCCTCATCGATCTTGGCCCGGCGGGCGAGATCGTAGTAGGTGTTTCCGAGCAGCGGGAGTTGCTCGAGCGAAGGATAGAGTTCGCCATTGCTCAGGGCAGCGTTGTCGGCGGAAGAGGCGGTTGCATCCCCGCTCATGTCGCGCATCTTTTGCTGTAACTCCGCTACCCGGGCTGAAGATGCCTTGACGCGGGAGTTTCCCGGTCCGTAGATCTGCTCCAGGCCTTTCAGCTCGGTTTCTGCGGCAATCAGCTGGCCCTGCAAGCTGGAGGCAGCCTCCATCATGGCTTTGCCTTCAATCTGCGGATCGAAGGTTTTGTTCCGGCTGGAGAAGAGACTCAACTTCAGGGTCGCAGCATCAAGCTCCTGCTTGACGGACTGCAAACGCCCTTCCAGAAAGACGCGCTCGCGATGGGCTGAGGAAGTGGTCAACTGGGAAATGCGCGTGTTCAGGTCGGTAACATAAGCCTTGGCCAACGCGGCTGCGCGGTCGGGATTTGAGTCCTCGACGGAAATCGTGATGATGCCGCTCTTCTTGTCCTCGGAGATGTTGGTCCGCTTGTCCAGGATCTTGCGCGTGTCGTTGTAGCGCTTCTCGGAATAGACCTTGCGCAGATCGAACTGGTTGATGAGGTCGTCCTGGATGGTCCGGCTTTGCAGGATGCCCACCATCGTAGACCCGCTGGTGCGCAGTCCCAGCACATTGCTCGCCACGGCCCCGATCGCGTCTCCCGCCTTCGCCGTTAAGGCCCCCAGCATCGCGGTGTTCATGTCGGTCTGATCGGGCGGCATCAGCCGGGCCACGGCTTCATATCGCTTGGGAATCAGGAAGGCAATGGCTGTCGAAATCACGAGGCCGGCAATCACCACCCTGAGCAGGGTGCGACGATTAAGCCGGATCAGGTCCAGGCCGACCAGCATTTTTTCCGCGGCGCTTTGCGGAGGTACAACGTCAAGGTCGTGCGGCGGGGCTGGCGAACTCTGAAGCGTGTAGGGGGAGGACTCGTTCACAAGAGTGTCTGCTGAAATCGAAGTTTAGCGGCCGGGAAAGCCTTGCGCCGCCATACCAAGCCCGGGTCTTAGAGTACCGAGTTACGTGTGATCGTATAACGGGCGGAACGCTAATTGCAATAAAACTGACGGACTGAAGTCCGCGAATGACAAAAACTAAATGCTATCTAAGGCACAGCTAAAGCTGCTGCCTCCGACTTCTGCTGCCGTCGTGTCGGAGTATGCTCCGGCCAGAAAGTGAATTGCAGCCCGACAGAGACGTTGGTCTGCGGAGTGGGGCTGACCAGGGGAAAGTTATAGCGTTCGTACTGGACCATGGGCGAGACCTGCAACTCGCGCTTCAGCAGCCAGTCAACCGTAATGGAGGCGTCGTTGAGCCCGCCGCCACCCAGCAGGATGGGATCGTTATATTGTCGGCGATAGCTGACCTGAATTTTCTTTTCTGCCGAGAACCAATAGGTGCTCCAGGCCTGTATGCCATCGCCCTGGCGGCCGACCCAGCTTCCCATGAGTTCGCCATAGTTACGCCAGCCTTCGACATAGCGCTCGTTGAAGTAGTAAGGGCCGATGCCGGGATAGTTTGGAATATTGGTATAAACCCCTTCGACGCGGAGATCCAGCCGATGCAACTTGGGAATTTGCGGCAAGTAGATACCCGGGTTCCAGGCGGACTGCTTGTAATAGGCAATTGGATTCGGTTCGTCGTTGGCCATGCCATCCGCATACAAAGTCAGCCAGTTGCGCAAGCCGGGAATGCGATAAGAGAAATTGAAGCCAGTGAAACGTTTTCCCGGATCGACTGGCTGAGCATTGCCATGGCTGTTCCAGGTGTGCAGCCAGCTGGACAGATTGGCTGGCCGGCCTTCGCCTGCCCACATCACGGTGAGGGTGACGCCGATTTCAAAATTCGGCGTCATCTTCAGGCCAAGCTTGTCTCCCCACATGTAAGGCTGAGGATTCACGAGCTGGTATCCGTTTCCGACAAGGGGAAACTCGGGATAGGCTCCGCGCAAGTAGTACTGGCCGCCAACGCGTCCGATGAAAGCCTCATTGCGGATCATGCCCAGCCAGGCGAGGGGACCGGGAAGCTGGTAAGGAGTGATATGCCCAACGCGCAACATCGGCATGGCCTCGGCATTGTTGGAAAGCATGAGCGAACCATCGGCGTCCGGTCCCCAGTACAGGCTCTGTTGACCGAACGACATTTGCCAGTTGTGCATATTGAGCGCGGCGTAAGCCTCAATTGTGTTGAATTGATTCTGGCCGTAAAAGGTCGGAACCGAATTCAGCGGCATGTTGTCGAGTGTGGCAATGGCTTGTGCCGTCGAGGGACTGTACGGCGCGATGGAAGCAGAGTGCTGATATTCGCCGCGCAGGTAGAAGGCCAGAGGCCCAGCCTCGGTGCGCACGGATGCGCCCACCACGGAGTTGAAGCCTTGCCCGTAGGGACGGCCATAGTTGTCATAGATGGTCTGGGCAAAGTGGTAGCTGTCGGCCAGCGGCATTCCCATGATCTGCGTGGCGCCAACGTAGGCCGATTCCAACTGGATGCCGACATTGGAAGCGCCGTCCAGATTCGCCAGCTCAATGGCGAACTCACGGCGCAACTCGGCCACAACTCTGGTGGATTCGCTCTTGATTTCGGGATAGCCGGTCTCTTCCTGGGCCTGCAGCGTCAGCTGGGCGCAGGCCAGTCGGGTTAAAGGACGAAGCGCCTGGACGTATTTAGGCAGATACCCCAACGCGGCCAGGCGATCCAGGGCGGGATAGATCCAGCTATCAAGAGGAACGTAGGTGCTACCCATGTAAGCGGGATCGGGGACCGCGGCTTCGGGATCTTTGACGAAGGTCCCCCAATACGAGCTGTCGATCTCGTTAGCGGCACGGGCGCGGTAAATCTGGCGTCCCATGTACCAGCCAAGAGCGCTGCCAATCACAGCATCGGACACCCAGTGCTTCTGGCCGACCACGCGAGCCAGGCTGACGCCGGACGCGGTGCCGTACGACAGCAACTGGGTGGCCCAGCCGGGATATTCGTGAGCAATCACCGTGGCCGCAGCCCAACTGACAGCAGAAGTGTCGGAAGGGAAGGAGTCGCCGCCGGCAAAGAAGTCGCCGCGATTGTTGCCGGTGGCGGGCCGCTCCCGCGCGGCAAGATACTTGAAAGCGGTGGCGTCGATGTAAGCATCGATTGCGGCCTCTCCGGCGAGGAAGCCGGTCTCGCGCTCATGGTCATCGTGATGCTTTTCGCCCAGCAGAAAGAGCCCGGCGCCTGCGCCCAGAAGGGCAGCCATCCCCGCATCGGACGCGTTTGCGGCCAGGCTGATTGTGCTGGAACCCTTGGGAAGATGGGCTTCTATCTTGGTGTCGCTTCCCACCAGAATGGAGGTGGCGAAGATGGCCGGCACCACGAAGAAAAGGTTACCGGACTGCATGCGAAACGGAGTAGTGAGAAATGCCTGCTGGTCCTGAAGAACGTTTTTCGGAAGAGAAGCCAGAGTTACGTGGGACTCGCCATCGGTAGCGGGCGCAGAAGCGCTCGCCGGGCTTGGCGGCGCATTGGGCACTGTGGATTGTGCCCGCGCGTAGCCGGTGAGCAGGCAGCACAGCAGCAGGCCCACGCATCTGGATGTACAGCGGAAGACCATTTAGAAGTGGACAGCAACGGCAGCGGCGACAGCCAAATTGGCAACCAGTTGCGCCGTTTCCAACGTAGTCTTCCATGCGGTGGATCCGCCCAGCGCCTTTTCCGGAACCACAAGAACGTCGCCCGGCCTCAGCTTGGCGTTCAGTACGCTGCCCTTGAACCAGCCGCTGCCCTGGGTGGATACCACCGAGCCATTGGCCCGGATGACGTAGATCGCCTTCTTCAGGGCCATTTCCGTTGGTCCGCCGGCCTGCGCGAGATACCACTCGGCGGTCTTGCCGGGAACGTAGGTGATGGCCGTAGGATTGTAGACCTGCCCATAGGCCAGGACGAAGTTCGGTTTGCGCGGAATGGTGATTACATCTCCCGCCCGCACGAAAATGTCAGCCGGAGTGTTCTCCCATTCCTTGATATCGCTGGAGATGGTTATCACCAGGCGTCCGACAGCAGGTTCGGAGCGCAGGCGCGCGAGGGTTTGGCTCTGCTGCTGTTGCATGGTCTGCAAGATGGCTGCCTGGTCCTGCCCGGTACTGGTGGGAGCAAAGCGCACGCCGGAGGTGGAAGCTTCGATGCGGCGAATCAGCTCCTGCCGGCCTTTCTCTTCCAGTTGCCGGACTTCGACCCGCTCCATCACGGCACCGACGGGATAAGCCGTTTCGCGGAATCCCCCGGCGCGCTTGATGAGGGAACTAAGGCGCTCGCCCTCGTTGATTCCGTAACTGCCGGGAAATCTCACTTCACCCTTGACGGTGGCTGAGCGTCCGATGTCGGCCCATCCCGGAATCTGGAGAATAGTAAGGACATCGCCTGGTTTGAGCGCAGCATCAGCCGAAGCATCGCCGCCGACGGCGGCCCCGATCCTGACTTCCTGCTGGCTGGTGATCACCTGCGCGCCATCTTCGACTTTGTAGCTGGCCAGGTCCGCAGTCTGGAGATAGGCGCTCCTGCGGAAGCCGCCCGCCATCCGCACCAGGTCGCCGGCGGTCATGCCACCGCTCATGGGGTATTCGCCAGGACGAAGAACATCGCCATAAATCCTGACTTTCGGCGGATCAATATCATAGCGGCCGAAGACCCAAATGGTGTCGAACTGCTGCAGGCTGATGCTTTCGTCTCCGGCCAGCGCGCTCGCCAGGTCCACCTCAATGGTCTGGGGACGAAAATCGGGAGGCTCCAGACGAATAATCTCAGCGTGATTGGAAGGCTCGGGCAAGACCTCCTGGTAGGAATGGATCACGTCGGTGATCTTCATTCCCACCTTGAAAGGATAGGTGCCGGGCCGATAAACGTGGCCTTGCAGGTACACGGCCTTGTCGCTGTAGGGAAGAATGGGCGCAATGGAAACGCGATCGCCATCCTGCACGGCAAACGCCGGCAGCGAGGCGCTCTGCGACTTCGGGTCGGCGGGCGCGGCGAGTTTCGCGTCCAGGACTACGCGCTTCTCATGGGCCTCGATGCGCTCCACTTTGATCTCACCCAGGGCGGCCGCGACGGATACTCCGCCAGCCATGGCCAGCAGTTCGGAGAGCTGGGTCTCGCCTTTCAGCTCGTACACTGCGGGTCGGCGCACCATTCCCGTGACCGCAACCAGCGGCCCCACGGTCGGGACCAGGATGGTGTCGCCGGGCTCCAGGTGCTCGATGGCCTTGCGCACGCCGTGAAGCAGCAGATCATAGAGGTCCATCTCGCTGATGAGCTGCTCTCCGCGGTAGTGCTTGACCAGGCGCAGCGAACCGGTGGAAGTCGGTCCGCCGGCGGCATACAACGCGTTCAATGGCGTGGAGAGCGAGCTGATGTCGTAAGCTCCCGGGCGCTGCACATCCCCAACAACATAGACCCTGACGGTATGCAGGCGAGTGACCGAGAGATCGACGTGGGCGTCGTGATACTGCGGCGCGAGCGCGGCCTGGACGACCTTCTGGGCCTGGGCCAGGGTCAGACCGGACACCACCACCGGCCCGGCGTCCGGCAATGAAATGCGGCCTTCGCGGTCGACCACACGCGTAATCCGCTGCGTGACGCCTCCCCAGGTGTTGATGGTCAGGTTATCGCCGGGTCCCAGAACATAGTCTGGGCCGGCGGGCATGTCCATGGGGAAGTTGCGCATGCCGATAACGTCGGGACGGAAGATGTCAGCGCCGAAGCGCTTGAGGGTCTTCGATTGCTGCGGAAACTGGGTATACAGATCGCGCGTGGAGGGAAGGCTGGGATACGGGTTCTTCTGGCGTATCGTCTTGGGATTCAGGCTGGAATCGTCGTAGCGAGGCGGGGGCGGCTGCACGCCTAAGTTGCTGGTGGTCCTTTCACCCTGCCGGGTCCCCGATACTCCCGCACCTGATATTCCCGATTCCGTTGCTCCCGAAGGAGTGCCTTCCGGGTATTCCTGCGCGGTGGTTCCTTGTGGCATCAGTTCCGGGTTCGTGTTTTCGCGTTCTTCCCCTGCTTGCTGCGGCAAGTTGGCGTTGACCCCGGTACCCCGCAGGGACCGGGCTTCATCCTCGGAGATATAACCTAACTCGACCAGCGAGCGGATCGCATCGTTTCTGAACTGAGGATCGGTTTGCAGGCGCTGGTACACCACGTCGTCGGTGACCGTCTGTTCGTCAACCAGGGTGCCCTCGTCGCTCATGCGCTGAACTAACAGAAGCTTCAACTGGTCCATGACTTCGGGGCGGTTTTGCAGGAAATTCCGCAGCGCCGCATTCGAACTGGCGGCGCTGGCGGGCGTGGGGCCGATCGCCGTCAACCTCTGCTGGCTTTGCTGGTTTTGCTGGCTGCCTGTATCGACGGGGTTTGGCTGCATCAGCAGCCCGCCCGCGGTACCGGGACTGTTGGAGGAATCCTGCTCAGTGCTCTGTCCAAAAGCTGCTATGGCCGAGAGGCACAACACGGCTGCCAGCACAGCGATAAGGTACGTCCGCAAAAGTCTCATTCCGATGTTTCCTCGCGTCGCAGCTCCACTGAGTGCGGTCGCCGTCGCCGGGAAGAAAGCACTCGTGGCGACCTGGCGCCAAGCAGGAGATAGCGCAACAACCGATGAATTGTGGCTAGATAAGTGTGCTCGAAAGCTTATGGTAACAAAATGTTCATCGTCAAGGGAAAAGCTCGTATCCGTGGCCGGTCTTGCCTGTGGCAGCGGCGCAGGCTCTACCGCCAAGTCGCTTCGGCCAATGACCGAAAACGCGATAAGCCGATGGCACGGCCTGGGAGGGCATGGTGGGCAGTGCAGGGCTCGAACCTGCGACCTCCTGCTNNTCCTGCTTGTAAGGCAGGCGCTCTAACCAACTGAGCTAACCGCCCCTCGTGCGCAACGTGAGAGAAGGGATATAACTTTTCGAGTGTACATCGGGCGCGCGAGTGCAGTAAATGAACCGGCGTCTAGCCCTTTGCCGTGAACTCCACCAGCAACTGAAGGCGCTGGCGAGCGTGGCCGCTGTCGATGGCGTAAGCAGCCAGGGGAACAGCATCGCTGATGCGATCGGCGTGGCCGGCGGCCACCAGCGCGGCAGCCGCGTTCAGCAGGACAACATCGCGGCGCGGCGAACGCTCGCCGTCGAGGATGGCGCGGATGATGGCCGCGTTCTGCGCCGCGTCGCCACCGGCAATCTCCTCCAGAGGCGCGCGTCGGAGACCAAAATCTTCCGGCGCGACCTCATAGACTCGCACTTGGCCGTTGCGCACTTCGGCAATCTTGCTCGGCCCGGAGATAGTGATCTCGTCGAGTCCGTCGCGTCCGTGGACCACCAGCGCGCGGCGCAGACCCAACTCGCTGAGCGCTTCGGCCAGCTTTTCCACCAGGTCGGCGGAATAAACGCCGACCACCTGCGCCGAGGCTCTTGCTGGATTCGTAAGCGGCCCTAGCAGATTGAAGACCGTTCGCAGCCGCAATTCGCGGCGGGCGGGCTGAACATACTTCATGGCCGAGTGCATGGCCGGAGCATAGAGGAATGCGATGCCGGTTTCCTGAAGGCAGGCGGCGACGCGCGCCGCAGGCAGGCCGATGTTGACTCCTAGCGCCTCCATCACGTCAGCGGAGCCGCATTTGGAGCTGATGCTGCGGTTGCCATGTTTGGCCACACGCACGCCGGCGCCGGCAATGGTGAGCGCGGTCGCGGTGGAGATGTTGAAGGTGCCGCTGGTATCGCCGCCGGTGCCGCAAGTGTCCACCAGCGCATCGCGTCCGGTGCCGCTGAGGTCGAGCGCCTCGCCGTCGTCAGATTGCAGCGGCGTGGCCTCGGCGCGGATGGCTTGCGCGAAGCCGACAATCTCCTCCACCGTCTCGCCCTTCATGTGCAGGGCAACCAGCAGCGCGCCGATCTGCGCGTCGGTGGCTTCGCCGCGCAGGATTTGCGCCATCACGGCGCGGGCCTCGTCGCGGGTGAGGGAGGTGCGATGGTTGGCGAGCTTGTGGAGGGCGTCGAGGATCATGGGAATAGCGTGGGTTCTAGCTTAGCATTCAGCGGAATGCGCTTTTTGCTGTTGGCTCTACGCTTTTCACCAGACGTGGACGACCATCGCAGGGAGAGCAACATGCCGTCGCTGGGCCGGGTAGTGGGTCAGTTTGAAGTTCACGCGCTACCCGTGTTGGGTGGAGCACGCCTTGAGGCGTGCATATTGCGGCCCCAATTCGACACGCGCTTTAGCGCCTGAGGTAAATCGACCCCTTACCTCAGCGGCTGAAGCCGAGACATTTAGAGGATCCTCAACTGCACGCCTGAAGGCGTGCTCCACCCAGGATCACTTGACCACAATTTCAG
>PLBD01000229.1:13185-13403 GCA_003135315.1 Acidobacteriaceae bacterium
CTGGCTAGGCAAGCGCAAGTCGATTGAGACGATGGGCTATGGCTTCCTGGTGCTGTTCAATGGCCGCGAATATGCTCAACTGAAGGCTTCGGGCAACGCCGCCCGCGTGGGAACGAACGACGCGGCCGCGGCGGTGCGAACGGCGCAGGAAGAGGGCTTCGCCAAGGGCGCTATTATTTTTTTGGATCAGGAGCAGGGCGGACGCATGCTGCCCGAGC
>PLBD01000205.1:0-3093 GCA_003135315.1 Acidobacteriaceae bacterium
ACAAGCGTTCCTTCTGGATGTATTCCGCTACGCCGTCGGGCACGAGCCGTTTCAGCGCCGCGCCGCGATCCACCGCCGCGCGAATCTGGGTGGCCGAGACATTCTCATGCGGCTCCGGCAGCATGTGCAGCGTGACGCCCGGCAGCACCAGCGGTCCTGACATCTTCTGCTTGCGGAACAGTTTTGTCACCTCGGCCCGGGGGCGCAGCTTCTCCGGCAGCGACGAGGCCACATCCGCCAGCGAATATCCTGGGCGCGCCGCTACGATAAATTCGCACTCTCCCAGCAGCTCTTCCGCCTTGTACCACTTGGCGATGTCGCGGAAGGCGTCCATCCCAATCAGAAAGTATAAGCGGTCGCTCTTGCCCAGGGTTTTTTTCACGCGCCGCACGGTGTCGATGGAGTAACTCGGCTTGCGTTCCTTGGGCGGACGCTCGGGATCGAGCGCCTCCAGCAGCGAGGGCACAAAGTTTTTCTCGCCCGCCAGCGCCAGCGCAATCATGGCATAGCGATGGTAGAAGGAGGTGATGGGCGTCTTCTGCTTGTGCGGCGGAATGTCGGCGGGAATGAACCAGACCTGCTTGAGGGCAAACTTCGCAGCCGCGGCGCGGGCCACCACAAGGTGACCGCGATGAACCGGATCGAAGGTGCCGCCGAAGATTGCGATATTCATGCAGGATGTCTTTACAGTTTCCGTGTTCCGGCGGCGGGATGCAAGGGGTGAGCCCGAATCTGCCCCTTTTCGCCCTACGAAAGCAGTCCCAGCGTTATGATCTTAGGGGTCACCCCCAAGCGAGATGAGCGACAGCGACGAGAAGACGAGCGGAAGCTGGTGGAGAGCGCCGCGCTTATATCTCGCGGCCAAGTTGCAGCAACGTGAGGACCAGGTGTTTCTGGTGCTGGCGTTGGTGATCGGCGCGCTGACAGGCTTGGCGGTCGTGGCTTTCATCCTGCTGACGGAACGAGCCGGAATGCGGCTGTTTCCGGCGGGCGGGGACAGGTGGCGCCGGGTGCTGTTCCCGGTGGCAGGCTCACTGAGCATCGGTTACCTGCTGTACCGTTATTTTCCGAACGCGCGCGGCAGCGGAGTGCCGCAAACCAAGGCTGCGCTGTTCGCCCGCGAAGGCCGCATCACCCTGCGCACCGTGCTGGGAAAGTTCTTTTGCACCTCGGCAACCCTGGCCAGCGGAATTCCGCTGGGCCGCGAGGGGCCTTCGGTCCAGGTGGGCGCGGGAATTGCTTCCGTGCTGGGGCGCTTCCTGGGATTGCGGCCGGAAAAAGTGAAGTCGCTTCTGCCGGTCGGTGCGGCAGCAGCCATTGCGGCAGCGTTTAATACGCCTCTGGCGGCAGTGTTGTTTGCGCTGGAGGAGATTGTCAGCGACCTGAACGCGCCGATTCTTGGCTCGGTGGTGCTGGCCTCGGCCACCTCCTGGGTAGTGCTTCGACTCTTGCTCGGGAATAACCCTCTCTTCAAAGTTCCCCAATACCAACTGGTCCATCCCCTGGAATTTGCCATATATGCATTGCTGGGTGTGGCCGGCGGCATGGTCTCCGTAGCCTTTACGAAACTCCTGCTGGACATGCGGGCCCGCTTCCTGCGCTTTCCGCAGAAGACGGTCTGGTTCCAACCCGTAGCGGGAGGCCTGGTGGTTGGCTTGATGGGATGGTTTGTGCCGCAGGTTTTGGGCGTGGGCTATGGTTACGTCGGCGATGTTTTGAATGGACACATGGCACTCAACCTGATGGTCCTGTTGGTGGTCCTGAAACTCGTGGCCGTGACCACCAGCTATGCATCGGGCAACGCAGGTGGAATTTTCGGCCCCGCCCTGTTCATCGGCGCCATGCTGGGAGGTACGGTGGGTACCGTGGCGCATCATTTTTTGCCCGCTCATACAGCGACGCCGGGCGCGTATGCACTGGTGGGAATGGGAGCCGTCTTCGCGGGGATTGTGCGCGCTCCGATGACTTCCGTGGTAATGATCTTCGAGATGACGCAAGACTATGCGGTCATCGTCCCATTGATGATTGCGAATCTGGTGAGCCTTTTCATTTCCTCGCGATTGCAGCGGCAGCCGATCTATGAAGCGCTGGCAGTACAGGATGGAATACACCTGCCCACGGCGGAGACGCGTCACCGGCACGGTCAGCATCAGGTCAGGCGAATCACGCATGCCGCAACCCAGTTACTGCCAAGTGAGATCACACTTGAGGAAGCGCTGGAGCAGGTCCGTTTGAGTGAATTCCGAACGTGGCTGGTGACCGATCGGCGAGGCGTAATTGGCGTCATCAACCTCCCGACGCTCGAGCGAGAGGCGATGGAAGGCGCCGCCAGGCAGCTAGGTGACATCTTGAGTGGGCTGGTGTTTCCACACGTTCACTCCGACCAAGAGCTTGATTTGGCGCTTGAGCGCATGGGCGCAAACCAGCTCGATATCCTACCGGTGGTAAGCCGTGCCGATATGCACAAGTTGGAAGGCATCGTGACCTTGCGTGACGTCCTGGAATCCTACGGTGTCAACATGCATGGGCCGGCTTAGGCTTGCGCGTGGGTTCTTCGGATGGTGACGCCGGTTGCTGTGCGGACCCGGATTTCAAGTTTCACCTGGCAACGTGGCGGGCTGAAAGGCTTTCTGCAAAACTCAAAAAACAGATCCCTCGTCGGGCTGAAGCCCTCCTCGTGATGACAAAAAAGAGAGACGTTGGACGGCACGGCTGAAGCCGTGCCCTTTCAAACAGCAATGAGTCTTCCGCAGCCTATGAAGCCGTGCCCTTGCAAAGCCGTTCACCTGCGCCGTTGATGCGGTCGTTCCTGAATTGGGAATGCGCGACAGGGAGAGGCGCTCTCGCGGGCTGAAATCCAGCCTCCTCGCATTACGATGAAGGGTTGCCAAAATGGGATTTCAGGAGCGCAGTAGCGCGACCCTGCGGGTCTCCGACCCAGAATTTTATTTTCGCGAGGTTGGTGATGAAAAAGCTCGCCGCTGTCGAAGACGCCCGCGCCGTCATGACGGAAGGCACGGAGTGGGGCGTGTGGAAATGGCTGACGGAAAAGAAAAGAGTGCGCGGGCTCGCCGACAAAGCCAGGGCCGCGCT
>PLBD01000205.1:3113-6488 GCA_003135315.1 Acidobacteriaceae bacterium
CTGGCGGCGGCGAAGCGCATCGCCGAAGCCGACGACGAAGCTTATAACGCGCATGAAGACGCGGAAGAAGCCTTCGCCGAAGCCGAACGCAAGATGAGCACCAGCATGGCCCGTGACGCGGCGCGCAAGGCGCTGGTCGCCTACGATCTGCACGAAGCCGCGATTCGCAAGGCGGAAGCGCTGGCGCGCGACAAAGCGTAACCCACGGTCAGTCCATGGCGTGCCCCGGACAACGATGGTGCGGCGATTCGCACCTTACTGCCAATTGGCACGCCCGCTCCCATCTCGATACGATATTTGCTAAGGAAACTCTGATTAAGTTACAGCAAGGTCCCTCAGCGGCTAAAGCCGCGAAGATATTTCGGAGGAGTCCCGAGCCTCACAAGCGGACCAGGAAAGACGGACAGCGATGGTGCCTCTAGCGGTTTTTGTGTTGCTCCTGTTTCTCTTCAGCCTGGCATCGAGGCGGCTGGAGCAGACAATTATTACCGCGCCCATCGTGTTCACGGCCGCGGGAATGCTGATGTTTCCCGCCTTGCAAGGAATCCTGAGGGCAGGATTCACGGCGAAGGCCGCGCTGCATCTTGCCGAAGTCGGGCTGGTGATGCTGCTCTTCACGGATGCCAGCCGCACTGACCTCAACATTTTGCGCCGCATTGGCAACCTGCCCGCGCGGTTGCTCAGCGCAGGCATGTTGTTGACGATTCTTCTGGGCGCGATTGCCGCGCGGCTGGTGTTTCCGCAGCTCTCCATCTGGGAAGCGGGAATCCTGAGCGCGATCCTGGCGCCCACCGACGCCGGTCTGGGCCAGATCATCGTGAACAGCCCGCGCGTGCCCATGCGCATTCGCCAGGCCCTGAACGTGGAAGCCTGGCCTGAACGACGGGCTTTCCGTCCCGTTCCTGCTGTTCTTCATTGCCCTGGCAGCCGCCAGGATCGAAGGCGGCGCGGCCAGCCTGTTTGAGTTCATTGTGGAGCAGCTTGGCTTTGGTACGCTCGTCGGCCTGGCAATCGGACTCGCCGGCGGTTGGCTGCTGAGCTTCGCGCGCCGCAAGCAATGGATGGCAGAATCGTTCCAGCAAATCGGTGTGGTGGCGCTGCCGCTGCTCTGCCTGGTGGTTTCCGAAATGGTGGATGCGAGCATGTTCATCGCAGCGTTTGTCGCCGGCCTGGCCGTGCAGAAGGGATTCAAAGATGCCGGCAAGCATCTTGGCGAGTTCGCCGAAGACTGGGGCCAGTTGCTGAACCTGGGCGTCTTCTTCCTGTTTGGCATGGCGGCGGTGCGGGATTGGCCGCAGTTTGGCAGGGCCTCGTGGTTCTATGCGCTGCTGAGCCTGACGCTGGTGCGGATGTTGCCGGTGGCCATCGCGCTGGTCGGCACCCGCCTGAGCCGGGCCAGCGTAATCTTCATGGGCTGGTTCGGTCCGCGCGGCCTGGCGTCCATTGTTCTCGGTCTGGTCTACCTGGAGCAGGAAACGCATCTGCCGGGCGAATCCACCATCCGTTTTGCCGTCATGGCCACCGTGCTGCTCAGTATCTTTGCCCACGGCCTGAGCGCAATGCCGGGCATCGGCCTCTACGCGCGCAAGATCGCATCGCTCACCGCCTCCGCGCCGGAGCACCAGGAAGCCAATTGACGGCTTCAATCAGGAAGCCCCCGGCATCGGCGTGACGCCTTCCAGAAATAAATTGCCGGAACTTTTCCCGCTGTTTGCCGTACTTCAAGCTGTCAGCAAATTGCAAAACGGCGGGCGCGGCAGCGTGGCCGGAAGGAGTGAAGCGATGGACAGCAACATTGTGGGATTCGCGGCGGTGGTCATGATCTTCGGTATTCCGATGGCCGCGCTGTACACCTATTACCGGGTGCGCAAGCTGCGCACCGAAGAACGCCTGGCGGCACTGGCGCGCGGCGTAACCGTTCCGATGGAGCCNNGCAGCGTTCGGCGTGATACCGCTGGCCGTCGGCGTGGGGTTCTTCCTGGATTCAACTTTGATCCGGCGCGACGCGCGGGTGTAGCGGCTAGTCAAAGGCCGCCGCGTGGCTTTCGGGCTGCGCGGCGGTGCTCCACCCTACAATCCCGCCGAAATTGGCTTACGTGCGATATAGGGATGTTATGCCAATCTCACGGCAGCCCCTTGCAGAAGCCCTTTCGATCATCGATATGACGTTGCCTCTCCGAATTTATCCAGTTTTAACTATGTGATGGAAACACGTTGCAACCGGTGCTACTATTCCGCCGGGGTGAAATCCTGCGACCGTTTTTCGCACCCAACCACACTGCTTCAGACTACTTTTGCCATGAGGGACGCTACGATGAAAGGTCTTTCCCATGTAGTAAGAAGTCTGCTCACTGCCATTCCATTCGCCCTTTGCCTGTTGATGACCAACTCTTTGTATGCGGCGGACGCCAAGGGGTGCAAAGATTCGCCATACCTCAGCCGCTTTCCCGGGGCCGAAATCGATTCCTGCAACCAAAGTGACGACGACTCCTACAGTTTCACCGTGGAAGGAGGAAAGACCAGAAAGGTCATTGAAGGCAAGAAGTATGAGGTCGTCTACAATATGCCGCCAAACGTCGGCTGGGCACCGCTCATACGCAACATCAACACCGCTATGGCTCAGGCCAACTGGACCAATGATTACAAGAGCGGCTCCGAGGGCGATAGCACTTGGCACAAGAACGGCATATACCTCGCTATTTCCATGGGTGGAGGCCGGTACCATGTGATTACTGTCACTCCGATCAACCTTACGCAGAGCATGGTGGCGACGGCCGCGGAGCTGGGCACCGGGATCGGCAACAC
The DNA here is from genome assembly GCA_003135315.1 of Acidobacteriaceae bacterium. Classification (GTDB taxonomy): domain Bacteria; phylum Acidobacteriota; class Terriglobia; order Terriglobales; family Acidobacteriaceae; genus Bog-257. The sequence continues at coordinate 5,919 of PLBD01000205.1, forward strand.
GGGACACGCCGTGGTGCCGGGAATTCTCTTCGATACCGGCAAAGCTGACGTGAAGGACGAGTCCAAGCCTGCCCTGGAGCAAGTGGCCAAGCTGCTCGGCGAGCACCCCGATTGGAAGATCTGGGTGGTGGGGCACACCGACACCGTGGGACAGCTGGCCGCGAATATGGATCTCTCCAAGCGGCGGGCCGCGGCTGTAGTGCAGGCGCTGGTGTCGCAATATCACGTTGCGCCGGCGCGACTCGGCTCCTTCGGCAACGGTCCTTATGCGCCGGTCGCCTCCAATGACTCGGAACAGGGCCGCGCGCAGAACCGTCGGGTTGAGATCGTCAAGCAGTAACACAACTCAAAGTTGCTGGACTTCCCACTCATCCCAAAGCCAGGGATGAGTGGGTCACCCGCGGCGTTGTTTTTCCTGTCATCGGAGGATTTGCATGCGCTGGAGAGTTGCCATTGTTTGCGTCGTGTCCGTCCTGTGCACGGCCGGCGTCGCCGTTGGCCAGAGCAAGGCCCAGCACTACCACGCGCGGCTCGTCGTCAATGCGTCATCGGACGAAACCTACGAGTACA
>PLBD01000542.1 GCA_003135315.1 Acidobacteriaceae bacterium
AACAGGGCCGCGCGCAGAACCGTCGGGTTGAGATCGTCAAGCAGTAAAGCGAATTCGGTAGTGGTGCTTCACGTTGCACCACTACCGCGAATTCACATGCATTGCTGTCTGCAACTAAGGCCTATCCCTAAACTCATGTAAGAAATGACGCCCGGAGTTTCGGGTCACATGGAGGATTTGCATGCGCTGGAGAGTTGCCATTGTTTGCGTCGTGTCCGTCCTGTGCACGGCCGGCGTCGCCGTTGGCCAGAGCAAGGCCCAGCACTACCACGCGCGGCTCGTCGTCAATGCCGCCACGGACGAAACCTACGAGTACAACCGCGATCAAGGCAAAGAACACCAGCATTGGAAGGGGACAGCACACTTCGAGATGCAGTACTCGCAGAACTACGCGGTCACCATCCAGAATGGGTTCGTTTCTCTCGGTCATGCGGAAGGCCCGGCTTCTTCGTCTGTCAACGGCAGTGCGAATACGGACACCGAGAACAAGAGCACTGGGAGTCCCGATCAGACGTTCACGGAAAACTTTGGGAGCAGGCCGCAATCGGGCACCAGCTCCGATCAAGGGACTGGTTCGGCGACGGCCATCGTCATCCAGGACTTCAACACCAACGGCAGCGGCCTGGCCATCCGTGTGGCGATGGACGGGCAATTGAAGGGCAAATGCACGGCCAGCCTGCCGCCGGGAAACTTCTGCATGGGCCATGCTTTCACCTACAGCGGGGCCAGCACGGCAGAGAACAAGTCCGCCCATAGCGATGCGGCGCCGATGGTGCTGAACTATAAGTTCGGCTTTGATTTCTACGGCAAGCCGGCGCCCGGCTCGTCTTTGCCTACCTGCGACACCTGCTTTACCGGCGGAGACATACAGAGCGGGCTGAACAACAACTACACGTTTACCGGAACCGGCACGAGGTCGTCCGACGCCGGAGGCTGGAAGAGAATGTGGCGCGCGACGGTACACGCGCAGATTGTGATCATCGGCTGACAGCTTCCCCCTCTGAGATATCGGGAGCTTGCCCGCAGCGGAGATTTTCTTGCCGCGTTTACTTGCGTTCGTCGATATACAGCGTCAAGTCGAACTGCTCGGTTGCCTTGTTTGGCTGCACCAGTTGATTCACCTTCACGTTCCTGAAACCGCGACGCTGGTAGAGGTCGGTCACCGTAGCGTCCAAGGTTGCCAGGCCCGAGCAGTCACCGCGGCGCATGTCGTCGAGCGGTAATTGCTGCCCGATTTCCTGCGCTGAGAAGACCTGTGCCCATTGGACACGAAAATTGCGCAGCCGGTAGCGGGTGCCTTGCCGGACCGTAGCCTGCATCCACGCCGCGTTGGGCGAGGCCTGCGCATTCACCACGCTCAACTGGATGTCCGGCCGGATGTAACAGGAACTCTCCAGCGCAGCGGTGAGGAGGTGCCTGGCGGCATCCATCAACACTTCGGCGGATTCCGACCTGCTCATCACCGAAGACTTGATTTCCTCGATCTGGGAACGGGACAGGCTATCCGCACCCTCGATGACAAAATGCGCAACGGTAATGTGCTGGTCTCCCGGGGCAGGCGCCGCGCTTGCGTGGGTCACGGAACAAAGGACGACAGCGATCGCACAGAACGCCACTTCGCCAAGACGGTTCATCGCTTTCCTGCGCTTTCGGGCGCTCTCAGGTCGTGGGGATACAGGGCAATTTCCGTGCCCCGTGCTTCTCAGCCTTTAACGCTCAGTTGATAGGGCTCTCCCTTGGCTTCTATTCGGGCGTCCTCAATTGTCCCGATCAAGGAATCGAAGTTGCCGCTGCGCAATATATCGAGTATCGCTGCCAGGCTTAGGGCTTCGTCGGCCATCTGTTCCCCCCGCTCGCTTGATCGCACGGCGCGTTTAGTCGTAGTACTCCAGCCCCAGATGGGTGATCAGGCCTTCGCCTTTCAGATGGCGCAGGGTGTTCTTCAGCTTCATCGACTGGATGAACAAGTCGTGCTCGGGATAGAGGCCCTCGGCCGTCATTGGCGACTTGAAGTAGAAGCTGAGCCACTCCTGGATGCCGATGCCGCGCAGGGTTGACGAGCGCTTGGCCAGATCGAGGAAGAGCACCAGGTCNNAGCACGATGGGCGCGGCCAGGATCGAGTCGCGGCAGAGGAAGTCGACCTTGATCTGCATGGGATAGCCGAGCCAGCCGAAAATGTCGATGTTGTCCCAGCCCTCTTTGTTGTCGCCGCGCGGCGGATAGTAGTTGATGCGGACCTTGTGGCAGATGTTGCCGTAGAGGTCGGGGTAGAGCTCGGGCTGGAGGATGTGCTCCAGCACGGAGAGCTTGGACTCTTCCTTGGTTTTGAATGAGCCGGGATCGTCGAGCACTTCGCCGTCGCGATTGCCGAGAATGTTGGTGGAGAACCAGCCGTTCAGCCCGATCATGCGCGCTTTGAAGCCGGGCGCGAGGATGGTCTTGATCAGCGTCTGCCCGGTTTTGTAATCCTTGCCGCAGATGGGCGCTTCCATCTGCTTGGACAGATCCTGCATGGCTTTGACGTCAACGGTAAGATTCGGCGCGCCATTGGCGAAGGGAACGCCTTCCTTCAGCGCGGCGTAGGCGTAGACCATGGAGGGCGCAATGTTCTCATCGTTGGCGTGCATGGCTTTTTCCAGCGCCGCGACGGATTGGTGCGCGGGGCCGGCTTCGATGAAGGTCTCGGTCGAGCCGCACCAGATCATGACCAGGCGATCGGCACCGCTGGACTTTTTGAAGTCGCGGATGTCGTCGCGCAGTTGCTCGGCCAGATCCATCTTGTTCTTGCCCTTTTTCACGTTGGGGCCGTCGAGCTTCTTGACGTAGTTCTTGTCGAAGACGGCCTTGCGCGGCTTGATGGAGGAGAGGAACGGCTTCACCTGCTCCAGCAGCGAGCGGTCGAGCACGCCCGCCTTGCCGGCGGCGGAGTACATGTCGTCCTCGAAAATGTCCCAGCCGGTGAAGACCAGGTCGTCGAGCCCGGCGAGCGGAACGAAGTCTTTGATCTTGGGCGAGCGGCCATCGGTGCGTTTGCCGAGGCGGATGGTGCCCATCTGGGTCAGCGAGCCGATGGGTTTGGAAATACCTTTGCGCACAGCTTCGACGCCGGCGACGAAAGTGGTTGCCACAGCGCCCATGCCGGGAATCATGATTCCCAGCTTGCCTTTTACCGGAGCGATCTGGCCGGCTCCGGGATTACTCTTATCGATTGGCATGTGTATCAGTCCGTTTCGTAAAGGATATGTAAACTTATTATCCTCTCGTATCGGCAACGGCGGCGCAATTATCGGGCTGCGAATGGGCCTGTTTGCGCGCTGTGCGGCGATTTGAGGGATTTGGCGGAAAGCTATGGCGCAGGAAAAACTGGCAGTTGTGACCGGAAGCTCCAGCGGAATCGGGTTGGCGGCGGCGGTGGAATTGGCCCTGAACGGATATCGCGTGGTGGCTACCATGCGCGATCTGGGACGCAGCGGCAAGCTGGAAGACGCGGCACAGAAGGCCGGCGTGCGCGACCCTGTGGACCTGCGACGCGTGGACATCACCGAAGTGGATTCGCTCGCGAGCGCGGTCGAGGCAATCGTCCGCGATCACGGCCGCATCGATGTGCTGGTGAACAATGCGGGATTCAGCACGGCGGGCTTCGCCGAAGACATGACGCTGGCCGAGCTTCGCCATCAGATGGAGACCAACTTCTTCGGCAACGTTGCGATGAGCAAAGCTGTGCTGCCCGTCATGCGCAAGCAGCGCTCGGGGCACATCGTTCAGATCAGTTCGGTCGGGGGACGCTCGTCAGCGCCGTTGTTGAGCTGCTATAACGCATCGAAATTTGCGCTGGAAGGCTGGAGCGAGGCGCTGCGTATCGAAGTGCATTCCCTGGGGATTCGCGTGGTGCTGATCGAGCCCGGCGATTACGACACCGATATCTGGGAGCGCAATCTCGTCATCGGGAAGCAGGCGCTGGATGCCAGCTCGCCAAACAAAGAGCGGAGCCAGCGGTTTGCCGAGTTCGTGAAGTCGCGGACACCGAAGCGCCGCGACCCGCGCGAGGTAGCGCAACTGATTGTGCGCGTGGCCAACGATCCCAATCCCAGGCTAAGGTACCTGATAGGCCCGGATGTGACGATGCAGATGTGGCTGCGCGCGCTGCTGCCGTGGCGGCGGTATGAGCGCGTGGTGGCGAAGGCGACCAGGATCGACTAAGAAANNCCCCCACTCTTTCGCGCGAGCTTGGCGTCAGCCATGCCAGCGCCATTGTTGTGGGCACCATCATCGGCAGCGGAATCTTTCTTGTCCCGGCGGAGATGATGCAGGCGGTGGGCTCGGCGCGACTGGTGTACCTGGCGTGGATTGTCGGCGGCGCGCTCTCGCTGGCGGGCGCGATCACTTATGCCGAACTGGGCGCAATGAAGCCGCAGGCGGGCGGCGAGTACGTCTACATTCGCGATTCCTACGGGCCGCTGCCCGGATTTCTGTACGCGTGGACGTGGTTCGCCCTGGCCAAACCCGCGTCGATTGCGACGCTGACCGTCGGGCTGGTGCGCATTCTCGGAACATTTCCGGCGCTCGCATTCTTCAATCACAGCGCGATCAGTGCGCCGTTCGCGATCAGCTATGGACAGCTGGCGGCCATCGCCGCGGCGACGCTCATCACGGCGCTGAACTACATCGGCATCAGGCGGGCCGGCGATTTTCAGGTAGTGTTTACGCTGCTGAAGATTGTCATCATCGTCGCCGTGGCGCTGCTGGCGTTCACCGCGTCCAGCGGGACGTGGCGAAACTTTGCAACCAGCTTCAGGGGCGCGACCGGCGGCTTTGCAGGATTCATGGCGGCGCTGATTGCCGCGCTGTGGGCCTACGACGGATGGAACGACCTGAACATGGTCAGCGGCGAAATCCGCAATCCCGGGCGCGCGATTCCGATTGCGTTGATTGTTGGCGTGGCCGTGGTCGCTGTGCTCTATATGCTGACCAACGCAGCCGTGCAGTACGTGCTGCCCGCGGCCAGCATCGCGGCATCGGAGCGGCCGGCGTCGGACGCAACGGCGATTGCCGTGGGCGCGTGGGGAGCGGCGATTGTTTCGGCCGGGATGGCGGTGTCGATCCTGGTCTCGCTGAACGGCACCATCATGAGCGGCGCGCGGGTGCCGTTTGCCATGGCGCGCGACGGCTACTTCTTCAAGGCGATGGCCGAAGTGCATCCGCGGTTTCATACGCCGTCGGTGGCGCTGATGGTGCAGCTGGCGCTCTCGGTGGTGCTGCTGCTGTTTGCGGGAAGCTTCCGGCAACTGTTCTCGCTGGCGATTTTTGCGGAGTGGCTGTTCTACATGGTGTCGGCGAGTACGGTGTTCGTGCTGCGCCGGAAGGAACCCGATGCGCCGCGGCCGTATCGTACCTGGGGATACCCGGTGGTGCCGGCGATGTTCATTGCCGCGGCGGCGGTGTTGCTGTACTACACGTTCACGGAGAACATCCGGAACTCGGCGTGGGGCGTGGTGGTGATTCTGGCGGGAGTGCCGGTGTATGGGTATTTTGCGAGGAAGAAGCGAGTAGCAATTAGCAACTAGCGATCAAACCAGCCGTGGAGCGGCGGCACAAACCTGCTTAAGAATAGGGGTCCCTCGACTCCGCTTCGCTCCGCTCGGGATGACACACCTGAAAAAAATGTTGGGCGAGCGTGAAACCCAACTAGGGTTGCTCCTGCAACCAGCCGTCGATCCTGGGCAGCACGGCGCGCAGCAGCGTGAGCAGCCTGCCGCGGACGCGTTCGCCTGCATCCAGAACTTCCTCGTGGGTGACTTTGCCGCCCGTGACGCCGGCGGCCATGTTGGTGACCACCGAGATCGTCAGCACCTCAATCCCCATGTGGCGAGCGGCGATCACCTCCGGGGCCGTGGACATGCCGACCAGGTCCGCTCCGATCGTGCGCAGGAAACGAATCTCCGCCGGCGTTTCGAAGCTGGGGCCGGCGACCGCGGCGTAGACGCCTTCGAAGATCCGCTCGCCCATCCGCTCCAACCCTTGCAGCGCGAATCCCCGGAAGCGCACGTTATAGGCGTCGGACATCTCGGGAAAGCGTGGGCCCAGGCGCTTATCGTTGGGGCCGATGAGCGGGCTGACGCCCTGAAGGTTGAGGTGATCGCGCACGACCACGAGCGCGCCCGGGCCGAAGTCGGGGTTGATGGCGCCGGCCGCGTTGGTCAGCACGACG
>PLBD01000514.1 GCA_003135315.1 Acidobacteriaceae bacterium
TCTGGAAAGATGCCGATCCCGACATCCCCATCTACAAACAGGCACAACTGGAGTACGCAAAGCTCCATTAAAATCCGACGGCATCGGCACCCCTCAGCGGAGCTACGCTTCGATAGCTCCAAGTTGTCGGCAACTCGGAAGTAATCCATTTGGACGTAAAACGCCCATCTCGGTGAGTTGGGCCCGAAAACCTGCCGCGGGCTTGCCGACCTAGTTGTGAACGATAAAGGACGTTATCGTTCACAAAAGAGTGGCCGCGACCGGCTAAAGTCCCCTAGATGCTTCCCACGCCTTTTCGCCTGGGTCGTGGTTCGGTATCCATATCGGATGCACGACCAGAACACTCAAAGGCGAGGCTTTACAGCATTTTCATTCCCTTCATTTGAAACCTCGCTATAATTGGATTCCTCTCCCGAGGAGGTTCGATTGTCCACCTCTCTGTACGCGCCTGACTTCCTGGCTATTTTCAGCCGCCACCGGGACACTGGCGGCCCGCTCCAGGCTTTTGCCTCACCTCCTGACTGGCGCGATCAGTGGATTTATTTCCTCATGGTGGATCGCTTCAACAATTCTCTCGCGCCGCCTCGCTCTTTCTCGCTGCCTTTCCCTCTGCCATTTGATAGCTCGACCTACAATGATTTTCAGGGTGGCAATCTGGCCAGCATTCAGGATCAGCTTCCCTACATCAAGCAACTCGGCGCAGGCGCCATCTGGCTGAGTCCTGTTCTCAAGAATTGTCCTCTTCAACCGGGAACGTATCACGGATACGGCATTCACGATTTTCTGCACGTCGATTCCCGCTTCGCCCGCGATCCCAACAATGCCGACAATGAACTGCGCACGTTGGTCGATGCCGCTCACAAGCTCGGCCTCTACGTCATCCTTGACATCGTGTTGAACCACGTTGGCGATGTCTTCGCCTATATCTGCGATTCCGGCGAAACCGACTGCATCAACTCTCAAGGCTCGCAAGCCGATTTCCGAGCTTCAGCCCGTTCCATTCAATGGCGCGACGCGCAAGGCAACGCGCAGGCCAATTGGCCCGACATCGCCAACATCTCAAACCCATCGCCCGACGCTCTCGTCTGGCCCACCGAGCTGCAGAAAAACGATTGGTTCCGCCGCCAGGGAACACCCGGACCCGACGACGATACGGTTGGCGATTTCGACTCACTCAAGCAATTCCGGAGCGATCTGACTACTCTCCAGCAGTTCCTCATTCGCTCCTACCAATATGTGATCGCTCGCTTCGACATTGACGGGTTCCGTATCGATACACTTCGCTATCTCAAAAACGGTCTGCCACTGTTATTTGGCAACTCGGTTCGAGAGTTTGCCCTGAGCATCGGCAAAAAGAACTTCTTCACCTTCGGCGAAGTTCTCTCGGGTAATGACGAACAAGAGATCGCCAGCTTCATAGGTCGCACCACCACCGAGGGCACCGACATGGTCGGCGTCGATGCGGCTCTGGACTATCCACTCTATTTCGATCTCAAGCCAGTCGTGAAAGGGTTCGCGCCCCCTTCGGAACTGGTGGGCATGTACGAGTTCCGAAAGCAGGTGGAGGCCGATGTTCTCAGCTCCCACGGCGACGCAACGCGTTATTTCGTTACCTTCCTCGACAATCACGATATGAAGGAGCGCATTCGCTACGTCGATTCCGCGAATCCGACGCAATATGACGATCAAGTGACGCTCGGTCTGGCTTGTCTCTTTAGTTTGCCCGGAATTCCGTGTCTCTACTACGGCACCGAGCAAGGCTTGCATGGGGTCGGCTCTGATCTCGCGGTTCGCGAGGCCTTATGGGGTGGTCCTGGCTTTGGGCAGAACGTCGCCTACTATCAGCAGATATCACAAATTGCCGCGGTCCGCCGCGAAAACCCCGCCCTGCGCTACGGTCGGTTCTACTTCCGGCCCATCTCCGGCGATGGACGGCAGTTTGGCGTCTCCACTTTCCTCAACGGCACGCTCGCCTTCTCACGCATCTTAATGGATCAGGAAATTGTGATTGTCGCCAACACAGATACTGTCAATCCTTGCACGGTGTACGTGATTGTGGACATCACGCTCAACAATCCAGGCGATCAACCGCGCATTCTTTACAGCAATAAACAGCAGCCGCAGGCTCCCAGCGCGGTCGAGCAGTTCGCCGGAGGCGCCGTTTGGGTTCAGGAAACAGACGGCACCACTGGCACGGGTCCCCTGAATTGTATTCATGTCACGCTTGCTCCGCTCGAAGTGCAAGTTCTCGGCCGCTAGCTGAATAATGCGGAGGCCGAAAGGCTTAGTGCGGCGCTTCGCATCCGTGGACGCGCAAGGTCACATCTTCATCGTTAATCGCAATGATATGACCGACAAGGAAGGGGAAATTGCGCAGCAGGCGCCCCCTTCCTTGAATTCGATCCCGACGGCAATGTAGTGAATAGCTTTGGCGATTGGAAAACCGTTCCCGACGTCACTCACGGCTGCACCATTGACTATGAAAATAATTTTTGGACAGCCGGCAATGGCGACGGAATCATCCAGAAATACAGTCATGACGGGAAACTGCTGATGCAGATTGGAGTAAGAGGCGTGGTCGATACTTCGGATGGCACTCTAACGGGCCGGGCAGCAAAACTGTTTTGGATGGCTTGTAAAGTGGCGCGCCCTGAGAGATTCGAACTCCCGACCTTCTGGTTCGTAGCCAGACGCTCTATCCAGCTGAGCTAAGGGCGCTTCCGAAAAGCGGCAGAGTGATTATAACAAAAGATGGGCGCCGCTTTTGCACGCGGACTCCACCTTGCGCATGATCCGCTCCGCCCATTGCACCGCGGCCGACACCATTCCGTCGCTGCGCGGACTATCGCGCGCATTGAATAAATCCTCGGTGGTCTTCAGGTGCCGCGCGACCAGGATGGCGGCCATGATTCCGATCACGCGCTTGCGGCCTTCGTCCATTTGGCGATCATAGCACTTTCGCTATTTGTTCGCTAACGATATCGGCGGGATCATCAGGTGATCGATGACAACTTCCCTGGGTCTCGAACAGCGAGAGGCCCGGAGGACCCATTTTGGGCCTAGAAACTCCAGCTAAGCCGTTGAATCGAAGCCACTATCGACATGGTGCAGCAATTGTGCCAAATACTGCAAACTTTTGCATTGTAGTTTGGGGCCGATGGTGAGACAATCCGGGCGTCCAAAGTTCCTTTTGTTTGGCTTTAACTCAGATCGTCCCCCGCGATCGATAGACAAAAGCAGTACCGGAGAAAACCATGAAGAATATTCGCTGCTTCGGAGTGGTTGCGTTGACTCTAAACCTCGCGCTGTCGGCGCTGCCGGCAAGCGCGCAGAAGATCCTCCCGAAACCAACGGTCGCGCATGGAGCGGGGAAATCCATGCTGAGTCCTTCGATTCCTCCTTATCTGCCTCTGCAGTTCAATCAGGGCATCACGTACGGGACTGGAGGCACGAAGCCTGTCGATGTTGCCGTCGGCGACTTTAACCGCGATGGCAAACTTGACCTGGCTGTTATCAATCAGGACCAGGACACGGTTGCTATCCTGCCGGGCGTCGGCGGCGGAGGTTTCGGCACGCCGGTTATTTACAATCTCCCGCCGGGTGTGCCCATGCAGATTGCGGTTGCGGACTTCAATAACGATGGCAATCTCGACATTGCGGTGATCACCGGCTCCGTTAGTGGGTACACCAGCGATGTGATCGTTTTGCTGGGAACTGGCAATGGCAGCTTTGGACCTCCGATCTCTACGGCCTCAGGGGTGAGCGGTCTCACCATCAAAGTTGCCGACATAAACGGTGACAGCAAGCCGGACGTCTTGATCGGCGGCAACGGCAGCGCCGCAATTTTATATGGTAAGGGCGACGGCACATTCCAGGCGCCAGTCCTGCTCAGCAGCGGAAGTTATTCATTGGTCGATGTCGCCGCAGGAGACTTCAATGGTGACGGACGCCTGGATGTCGTGTGCGCGATCGCCAACCCGAATGCCGGAATCGCGGTGTTCCTCCAGAATTCCGATGGCAGCTTCTCACCTGGGCAAGTTTTAATCACACAGTATCCCAACGGCTCCGCGGTAGCTGTGGCGGACTTCAACCAAAATGGCAAGTTGGGTGTACTGCTGAACGCGGTCGAAGAGATGCAGTATCTCGCCGGCAACGGAGACGGAACATTCCAGCAACCCGCCTTAGTCTACGGAGGGGGCAGTACTGGGCAGATCGCACTGGCTGACTTCAATCGCGATGGCCTGATGGACTATACGGCAGCAAACTACAGCCAGTCCGGCTGGGGTGTACTTATGGGCGCACAAAGCGAACCTGGTTTTTTTGGCTGGAATGTCATGCCGGCCACGACCACGGGCGGAACCAGCGGGGTAGCCGTTGGCGACTTTAACGGCGATGGTTGGCCGGATGTTGTCACGGCCGATAGCATCGGCAACCAAGTCACCGTGTTTCTGAACCTGGTTGGAGCTAACATCGGGCCGCTGCAATTCGTCTCCGTGCTCCCATGCCGGCTCTTTGATTCGCGTCCCAATCCTCTTCCGGGAGGTATCGCGTTCGGATTTACGGTTTCGGAGCTGGGCAGTTGCGGAGCGAGTGTTCCACCGACAGCGGCGGCCTTTTCGCTGAACGTAACGGCGATTCCCGTTGAGACGCTGGACTACATGGAGGTCTTTTCACCCGGGGGATCATCATTTGGAACGTTTTCGACGCTGAATTCTCCGGACGGAAGAACCAAGGCGGATGCCGTGATTGTTCCCGCCGGCAACCTGGCAGCATTCGGCATCTATGACACCGACACGACGAATGTCATCGTCGATCTCAACGGCTACTTCCTGCCGGTAACTCAATCATCGCTGGCCTTCTATCCGGTGACGGAGTGCCGCGTCTTCGACACCCGAAACGCCAACGGTCCACTGGGTGGTCCTTACCTGCAAGGTGGAGTCGAGCGTGACTTCCCCGTGCTCTCCAGCGATTGCCAAATACCCAGCGCCGCACAAGCTTACTCCATGAACTTCACCGCGGTTCCGTACGACGGAGAAGAGCTCGGGTACTTGACGGTGTGGGCTAAGGGGTATCCGCACCCGGGCGTGTCGACGTTGAACAATCCGACGGCAACACTTGTGGCCAATGCCGCAATCGTGCAGGCGGGTACCGGCGGCGAGGTTGCAGTCTACCCGAGCGACAATACGCAGCTTATCGGCGACATCAATGGTTACTTCGCTCCGGCGCAACCGGGAGGACTGTCGCTGTACGCGCTACAACCCTGTCGCGCCTTCGACACACGTCAGCAAAACGGGGCGTTCAACGGAGAGTTGACCGTGAATATTCAGAACAGCCCGTGCGCGCCTTCCGGGTCAGCTCAGGGGTACCTGCTGAACGCAACCGTCGTGCCCGTTTCTCCTCTGTATTATTTGACGCTTTGGCCGGATGGACAGGGCCGCCCTGACGTGTCCACACTCAACGCCGTCGACGGCGAGATCACTTCAAATATGGCGATTGTAGGCACCGGGAATGGAGAGATCGATGCTTATGCTTCGGGGCTCACCAATTTGATCCTCGACCTCTTCGGCTATTTCGCGCCATAGCGATTACACGCGATGCTGCACCCGAAACTGATTTTGCTTTGGCTGCGCACCCGCACACTGGCCAGGTGATCGGTGACATACTCCCCCGGGTCTCGAACGCCGCGAGACCCGGGGCGCGCGACGATTCCCTTACGACTCGCGTCCCGGCCCGCCTGTCGCCCCGCACTCTCTCCACAGCTTTTCCCAGTTCCACATCCCGGACGTCACTGCGGTTGGCAGGCGGAATCCCAGCTGGTGAGCCAGCAGGCACACCTGTCCGCGATGGTGGGCTTCGTGGGCCAACATGTAGCACAGCATCTCCGGGCCGACCGGCCACGGCCTGGCCCAGCCGTCGCGGAGAAACTGTTCGATGCGGCCGCTATCGCCGAGCGCTTCCGACAGCATTTCCACGCAGCGAGCGGCGCTCGCGGCCAATGCTGCGCGGGCCTGCTGCGGCGTGCAGGGCGCGCGGTTGAGCTGCCGCGGAACTTTCACGTGCGGCGCGGTCAGCCTGATCCACTTGCAGCGGACGTTGTGCATGTGGGTGAAGATGGCCGCAATGGTGCGGACGTTTCCGGGCGGCTTGGCATTCCAGGCGGCAGGGTCGAGCTGTTCGATAAGAAGCTGGTTGATGCGATCGTTGACGGCAAAAATCCGCACTGCGGCTTCGGCGGGTTGAGTGGGTTCAGCGCCTGGGCATGTGGTCACGGCTCACTGCTCCTTAACCCAAGAATACTTCCAGTCCGCAAAACATTTGAGGCTCCTGGATCGCTCCCGAAGAAAAGCAATTCGAGGCACAGCAAACCGCGCTGCTATCTCCTACACAGATAAGGCGTTGGATCGCAAGCAAGGAATCCGTAAGCAGCCTGCAACACGATCCGCGGTACAACTCGCAGAGGTCTTTCCGGCTCTAAGCGGGCAAGGAGATAACATGTCCCACGGTAAAGTTCTTGCGTTCTCAGTACTTGCGGTTGCCTTGCTCAGCGTTCCATCCCAGGGGTCGGCTCAGGTTGGCGTCGAAGTTGGAGTGGCGCCTGTATGCCCGTATGGGTATTT
>PLBD01000044.1 GCA_003135315.1 Acidobacteriaceae bacterium
GTGACCGACGGCGCCGGCAGATCGGCCAGCGGATGGCCGACAAACTTCGCGGCAATACCATGCTCGCGATAGAACTTCTCCTCGAAGGGGAAGATGACAAGCATCTCGCGAACATACTGGCGCACGCGCTCGACGCGGCGCTGCTTCCAGGCCCACAGTTGCGGGCTGACGTAGTAGACGACGGGCACGCCCAGCTTGTGCAGTTCGCGCGCCAGGCGCAGGTTGAAGTCGGGAAAGTCGATCAGGACCGCCGCGTCGGGACGGCGCCGTTCGGCCTCGCGCACGACCTGGCGAAAGCGCCGGTAGATGGTGGGAATGTGCTTGACGACCTCGACGATGCCGACCTCGGCAATCTCGCGCGCGTCGACCAGAAGCTTGCAACCGGCGCCGCGCATCTGCTCTCCGCCAACGCCGAAGAACTCGATACCGGCATCTGGTGAGTTGCGCGAGACTTGGCGGCGCAAGGCGTTCATCAGTTCTGCGCCATAGAATTCGCCAGACGCTTCTCCCGCGGAGATCAAGATTCGCACCTTGCGATTATGACAGGTGCGAGCCAGCGGCCGCAGCAATCGGCACTCGTGATCCGTCTACATAGTGGCTGCGCGCCGCCGGCTGACTGCGCGACACTCCACGGCTGAGCGGGTTCTCGTCAGCAGGCCACCGTTGTGGCCGGGGAGTAGCACCTTTTCCCTATTGCTCTTCTGACTCTGCTCCCTAATACTTTGATGTCCCTAAACGTTCCGGCCTTTGTCTGCAACTACTTTCAGTCACCAGGAGAATCCGTGAAGCTACAGCTTGGCTGTCTTGCACTCGCCTACCTGTCGATGATGTCGTCGGCATCCGCCCAGACAACGAGCAGCACCGCTGCACCAGCTACTGCGGCAACCCAGACCGCAGCGCAAAGCGCCGCAGCCACCGCTCAGGTGCCGCGCCTGGTGAAGTTCAGCGGCATACTTCAGAACTTCAACGCGGATGAAGCTGGAGGCGGAGTCGTCGCGCGCGATAGCGCGAGCGTACCGACTAACGTTGTCGGGATGACGTTCTCGCTTTACTCGCAGCAGACGGGCGGAGCCCCGCTGTGGTCGGAGGTGCAGAACGTCCGGGTGGACGGCGCGGGTCGCTACACGGTGCAACTGGGTTCCACCCAGACCGAGGGGCTGCCGGTGGAGCTGTTCAGCTCCGCCGAGGCGCAGTGGCTGGGAGTGCGGCAGGAGGGTCAGGCCGAGCAGCCGCGCATCATGCTCCTGAGCGTGCCGTATGCGCTGAAGGCATCCGACGCCGAGACGCTCGGCGGCAAACCGCCCTCGGCCTACATGTCCGCGTTGAATTCGGGAGCGGGGGTTAATGGCATTGGCACCACAGTGGGCAAGAACGGCAAACAGGCGCCGGCGGGCGGCGGCGGCACGACGAACTACATCGCACTGTGGACCTCCTCGACCAACCTGGGGGACTCGGTCATGTACCAGAGCTCGAACAATATCGGCATCGGGACGACGTCGCCGGGATACCCGCTTACGGTAAGTGGCAATAACACGGGAGCAATCATATCGGTGGTGCAGGCCGGCAGCGGCATCGGGGTCAACGCGTATTCCTACTCGACCAGCGGCGGCGGCACCGCGGTGCTGGGAAAGACCCAGGGCACTTCGGGCATCGGGGTACGCGGCGAATCCCTCGCCTCGACGGGCGACACGATTGGCGTGTACGGCACGGCGGATAGTGACGCCGGCACCGCCGTCCTAGGCACCGTAATAGCCACGACCGGCGAAACGGTGGGGGTGCAGGGAAATACGACAAGCGACGAGGGTGTTGGAGTTTATGGCTATGCCAGCGCCACCACAGGGATCACGGTCGCGGTTCAGGGTATCACCAAGAGCGCGGATGGAATCGGGGTTTCCGGCAGCGCCCCGGCGGCCAGCGGAAGTACCTTTGGGGTCTACGGCAGCAGCGAGAGTTCGGCAGGCGTGGGCGTCTATGGCAATTCGATGGCTGACAGCGGCGATACCACAGGCGTGTACGGCGAGGTCGCAAGTCCAGACGGTGACGGCGTGTTTGGGCAGGCCACCGCGACCACCGGCAATGCTGCCGGCGTGCGCGGAACCAGCGCAGCCGCCGGGGGCACCGGCGTTTATGGCGAAGCCTCCGACACGAGCGGTGACGTGACAGGCGTTTACGGGACGACCGAGAGCCCAGATGGGCAAGCGGTTTACGGCCACAACACGGGCGAGAGCGGCCAGTCCATTGGTGTTTACGGCGTCAGCGACAGCGCCTCCGGCATTGCCATACTCGGCGCAAGCACAACCACCTCGGCAGCGGCCTTCGGCGTGGTGGGAAACAGCGCGAGTCCAACCGGCGCCGCGGTTGGCGGTACCAACACGAGCACCTCGGGCGATGCCATTGGCGTGGAGGGGTCGACCGGCAGCCCTACTGGTTTTGCGGTTTCAGGCAAGGCGACTGCCACCACAGGAGTTGCCATCGGGACCTTCGGCGCGACTGCCAGCGACTCGGGAGTTGCGGTTGAGGGCAACGCGACCAGTGACACGGGCAGTACCAAGGGAGTATTCGGCGCGATTGCCAGCCCAGAGGGAGTTGCCGTTTACGGGTATGGCGTCGGTGCGAGCGAGGAAGGCGGCACGGTGACCGACCGCCCCTTGGGAGCCTGGGGCGATACCAACCAGGAGGGCGGCATCGGCGTGCTGGGCACCGCCGATGACACGATCGCCGTGGCGGGATACAACAATGCCAACGTCGCGACCGGGAGTTTCCAGAACGACGAGACCACCAACATTGGCAGCCCGGTGCTGGCGACACACGGCCCCCACTTCGCCGGGATTTGCCTGATGGATGTTAGCGGCAACCTGGCGTGCAACGGCACGAAGTCCGCGGTCGTGCCGGTCGACGGTGGCACTCGCCAAGTGGCGCTCTATGCGGTCGAGGCTCCGGAAAACTGGTTTGAGGACGCCGGCTCTGCCCGTTTGTCGCACGGTGCGGCGGTTGTCCGTCTGGAGCCGACCTTCGCGCAAACCATCAACGGCGGCCTGGAATACCATGTCTTTCTGACGCCGAAGGGTGATTGCAAGGGGCTCTATGTCACCAACGAAACTGCGGACGGCTTTGAGGTGCGGGAACTGGGCGGCGGCTCGGCGAACATCGCTTTCGACTACCGCATCATGGCGCGACGCAAAGGCTACGAGAATGTTCGTCTTGCCGACAACACCGAGCGTTTCGCGGCGCTGGCCGCGGAACATCGCAACGCCTCAGTACGACCGCCCCTGGCGCGTCCGAGTCTGCCAAATACTGTGATCCCGACGGCGAAAGTTGAGCGCCGGTCGCGACCGGCGAAACATGTCAATCCTCCGCAGGTGAAGAAGGCAAAGCTGGAACGCGAACGGGAAACCCTATTCCCGAAGGCGCGCTAGAGGGAAGCGCCGGGGGCTAATCGTCGGCCGAGGCGGTGACGCCGGGCGTGGCGTACTCGCTCGGCGGAATGCTCGCCGGCGCGGGCATCTCCTGGTCTTTGTACTGCAGCTGATAGAGCTTCCAGTAGATCCCGCGCTGCGCCAGCAGTTGTTGGTGCGAACCGATCTCGCGCACCTGGCCTTTGTGCATGACGACGATTTTGTTGGCGCGCTGGATGGTACTGAGCCGGTGGGCGATGATGATCGAGGTTCGCCCTTCGACCATGCGCGTGAGCGCGTCGCGCACGCGGAATTCGGTCTCGGTATCGACGCTGGAAGTGGCTTCGTCCAGAATCAGGACCTTCGGGTTGTGCGCCAGGGCGCGTGCGAACGAAATCAGCTGCTTCTGGCCGGTGGAGA
>PLBD01000480.1:0-3446 GCA_003135315.1 Acidobacteriaceae bacterium
CGCTCCGTCCTGGGCTAACTGCACTTCCACCCCTTCGGGGTTCTTTTTTCGTGAATCATACTCCACTGCCAAGGACCAAACTTAATTCTCACGCAGACCCTAAAACCCAGATCCTCATTGCGGTTTCTTGCGGCACGGCCCAAGTCAGGCCCTTGATACAAGTCATAACGATGTATGGGATGAGCTTCTAGTAGGCTTGGTCCAGCAGTTCGATCACGTGCTTCACCTCGGCGTGCAGGCCCCTGCGCTTCGTCCCGGCCGAGAGCTGAAGCATGCAGCCGACATTGGCGGTCACCACGATTTCCGGTTCCACCATGGCAACGAAGTCCATCTTCTCGTCGAGGATCTTCATCGAGATTTCGTTCTGCACCACGTTGTAGACGCCGGCGCTGCCGCAGCAGGAATCGGCGCGAGGCATCTCGATCACCTCGGCGCCAATGGCCTTGAGCAACGCGCGCGGCTGCTTCCGAATGCCCTGCGCATGCGCCAGGTGACACGGATCGGAGTAGGTGACGCGGGCCTTCAGTTTGCGCTTGGGCTCGCGCAAGCCCACTTCAGCGAGATACTCCGTCACATCGCGCACCTTGGTGACGAACTCCCGCGCCCGCTCGGCGTACTTCGCATCGTGCTCCAGCAGCACACCATACTCTTTCATGGCTGCGCCGCAGCCGGCGGCGTTGCTCACCACAGCATCAAACTCCGGACTGATCTTCGATATGGCATCGATGTTCTTGCGGGCCTGGACGCGCGCCAGATCCAGATAGCCCGCATGGGCGTGCAACGCGCCGCAGCAGCTCTGCGCTTCGGGAATGCAGACTTCGATGCCGTTCTTGGTGAGCACGCGAATGGTCGCGCGATTCAATTCCGCGAAGGCCACGCTGCTGACGCAGCCGATGAGCAGCGCCACCCGCCCGCGGCGCTCGCCCTCCGCCGGAAACACTTTGCCCAGATCGCGGAAGGAGAAATCGCTCTCGATGCGCGGTGACAGCTCATCCAGCTCGGCAACCCCCATCGCCTTCAGCAGTCCGGTAGCGCGGGCCAGGCTTTGCAGTCCCGAGCGCTGATAGAAGCGCAGCCACTTCGCCGAGCGCGACAGCTTGCCGAACGAGGGCAGCACGTGGGCATAAAAATGTTCGCGCAGCTTGCGCTGCAGGCGCGGACGCTGGTAGCTCTGCTCGATCTGCGCGCGCGTGGTCTCCAGCAGGTGTCCGTATTGCACGCCGGAGGGACACGCGGTCTGGCAATTGAGGCAGCCGAGACAACGGTCAATGTGGGTAACAAACGAATCGCCCAGTGCCAGCCGGCCCTCGTCAACTTGCAGCATCTGGTAAATGCGCCCGCGCGGCGAATCCATCTCCGTACCCAACGCGCGATAGGTGGGACAGTTGTCCAGACACAGGCCGCAGTGCACACACTTGGAGTACAGGTCCCAACTGGGCTTCTCTCCGGGCGTGAAGTTGGAGACCGGATTCTCGACGATGGGAGTTGCGAAGCTCAGAAGAGGAACCTCCCGCGATTCAGAATGTCTTTCGCATCGAGAGCATGCTTGACCGCCTTCATACTGTCGGAGTGGGTCGGCGTTTTCTCCCACGCTGCAGCCTGGCTGCGCATCTTGTCCGGGCAGTGCAGAACGCTCGCACTGGCGTCGCGCGGCAGACGGTCACGGAAGGCGGAAACAGCGGCGCTAAGGTTCGCCGGCTCGCCTGCCGGCCACAGTCCCGCCAGCAGACGGCCGACTCCGACTGTGCCGATCGCGGCGCTCATCAGATTGTTCGACGCGGCAACCGACTCCAGATCGTCCAGCACGGGTTGGACGTCAGCCAGCGGAAGCGACAGCGAGATGAGCACCGAATCCGGATAGCGCTCGGGCAGAGTGTGCGAGAAATCCTCGATCGCCCGCCATGCCTCCTGCTCATCGTGGCCGTCAATCTCCAGCGCAATCGCAGTTCCGAGCTCGCTGCGATAACGGGCCAGCACGGCGTCACTTCCCGACGCGCGAAGGTAAACCGACCAGACTTTGCCGGACCGGCCCCCGCCGGGCAACAGCGCGCCCGCCTGGGGCGAAACCAGTTCCAGGCACATGGGGGAGAGCGGCGAACGCATCACTGTATTGCGGTACTGTATTGCCTCCGCCGCAGTGGCAAACCCGGCGACGAAGGTACTGGTCTGGCGCGGCGCGGGGAACAGTTTGAAGCTGGCGCCGGTGATGATCGCCAGCGTTCCCTGGCTGCCAATGAGCAGCTTCATCATGTCGAAGCCGGCGACGTTCTTCACCACGCGGCCACCGCCTTTGCCCTTGCGGCCATCGCCGGTCACAAACTTTATGCCGATGCAGTAATCGCGCAGCCCGCCATAGCCGTGGCGCAGCGGTCCGGTCATGCCGGTGGCCAGCAATCCGCCGATGGTGGCGCGCTCCGGAAGCGGCGCATCGCCGGCGAAGAGCAGGCCGTCCGCGCCGACCTTTGATGACAGTTGCGCAATGGTCCAGCCTGCGCCAATGCCGATAGTGAGATCACCGGGATCGTAATGCTCCACGTCGGTGAGCCGCGTGGTGTACAGCAGCACATCGATCGCTTGGGGAGTGTTTCCGGTCTGCTGCTGCGTGAATCCTCCGGCCGGGACAACGCTGAGCCCTTGCGCATTGGCAAACGATAAGACGGCGGCAACTTCCTCCGTAGAAGCCGGTTCGACGGCGACTGCCGGAGTCACGCCCAGCACCTGCGCCTGTTCCAGCCTGGCTGGGTCGTCGATGACCCGGCCCGCGCCGCAAATTTCGCGCAGCTCGCGAAGGAAGCGCACAGGCGTGGTGGTCGTGCTCACATGCCCTCCCGCGCCAGCACGGCATTCTGCGACGCACCCATGATTTCCCGGCACATGCGCGGCATGGGCAGCATCTTCTCCGGATTCAGAACTTCTTCGCCGTTGAAGGCATTCCGCAGGCTGATCATCACGTCCAGCTCTTCGTCGGTGAACAGCTGCCGCATCATGTCGCGCTTTTCCATGCCGACGCCGTGTTCGCCGGTGATGGAGCCGCCGACGTCGATGCAGTACTGAAGGATGTCGCGGCTGGCGGCCAGCACCATCTCGAACTGCTCGGCATTGCGCATGTCGAAAAGGATGAGTGGATGCAGATTGCCATCGCCGGCGTGGAAGACGTTGCCGATGATGAGCCCGTACTTCTTGCCAACTTCGCCAATGTGCTGCAGCACGCCGGGAATCTTGCTGCGCGGCACCACGCCGTCCTGCGTGTAGTACGACGGGCTGACGCGCCCCAGCGCCGCGAATGCCATCTTGCGGCCTTTCCACAGCAGCGCGCGCTCGTCTTCCGTCTTGGCACGCCGTACCTCGCGCGCCTTCTGGCGCATGCAGACTTCGCTGACGGCGACCGCCTGCTCTTCCACCGCTTCGCGCAGCCCCTCCAGCTCAATCAGCAACACCGCGCCGGC
>PLBD01000480.1:3463-7469 GCA_003135315.1 Acidobacteriaceae bacterium
TTGCGCAGCAGCTTCACCGTGATCGCCGTGGTAATGCCGACCGTTCCTTCCGAGCCGACGAAGAATCCCGTCAGATCGTAGCCGTAGGATTCGGCAGCCTTGCCGCCGAACTGCACGATCTCGCCGTTGGGCAGCACCACTTCCACTCCCGTCACATGATTGACGGTGACGCCATGCAGCAGGGTGTGCGGGCCGCCGGAGTTCTCGGCAACATTGCCGCCGATGGTGCAGGCTTTCTGGCTGGAAGGATCGGGCGCGAAGTACAGCCCGAGATGCGAAACGTGTTCCGACAGTTGCAGGTTGACGACGCCCGGCTGCACTACGGCGCGCTCGTTCTCCACATCCACTTCCAGGATGTGGTTCATGCGCGAGAAGGCGATGCCCAGCCCGCCTGCCTGCGAAATCGCGCCGCCGCTCAGCCCGGTGCCTGCGCCGCGGCCGACCACGGGAAGATGGGCCGCCGACGCCAATCGCATGATCTCGGAAACTTGCTGGGTTGTGGTGGGAAATACGACGGCGCCGGGAGTGCTCTTGCGGACCCCCGCGTCGTACTCATACAACATCAGGTCTTCCGGACGGTCCAGAACGGCGTCATGGCCGGCTATCTTGCGGAGGTCGCTGATGAAGAGGGGGAGATCCATTCGCACACAAGATTAGAGTCAGTGTCACACGCTGCCAAGTGCAACCGTCACACGTGGGTGTGCTTAACTCGAGGCCTGGATGTACGCCCGCATGGCGTCCGCCTCGCCCGATTTCTCGTCCAGATGGCAACGCAGCAGGTCGCGCAACGACAGAAAGCCCACCAGGGTGCGGCCGTCGCACACCGGCAGATGACGCACTCCGTGGGTCTGCATCAGGCACATGGCTTCTTCGGAACTGGCGCTGGGCCCGACCATGCGCACGTCGGTACTCATCACGTCGCTGATGCGCGTGGTGAGCGGGTTGCGTCCTTCGGTGACCACACGGCGCATGATGTCACGCTCGGAAAAGATGCCCACCAGTTTGGTATCGTCCAGCACCGGCACGGCGCCGACGTTGCAGTTCACCATATAACTGGCGGCTTCAAACACCGTCTGACCGGGTTCCACATAGTGAATCGTGCGATTACTGATGAGGTCGCGGATGGTCGCCATAGTGCCTCCTGTAGGCCGTGACTGAAGGACTCAACAACATCGCCGGCGAGGCCTTGCAAGCAGCCTTCAGCAGGGCTGCATTGCCCAATATGTGCCCCGGGAGCGAGGAGCGAAGGCGAGTATATGCCGAACCCGCAAGCTATGGAAAGCACAAATACGCTCTGGGGGCAAAATAATCGCCGCCCGGCGGTGGCGTCCAATGCCTGGCAAACCTTGTTTGACCTGAACCGGATTGACCTGACGGCTCATCCCAGCGAATTGTTCGGCCCCCTGTCAGCAGGCTGCTGAAGCGTCGCCTTTGGAGTGCCTTGTGTCAGGGCGCGACTTCAGTCGTGCCGGCAAGCTCGTTATTCTTGTCATCCCGCGCGGCCTTCAGGCCGCGAGGGTTATGTTGTCCCGGTATTTTCAGCACTCATCAGGCTGCTGAAATAAACTCAGCAAAAGCATTTCGCCTGGAGGTTCACTTGGACAAGGTCAATCTGGCGCAGAAGTTCTCGCTCTTCTCCGAACAGTACAGCCCGAAGATCGTGGGCGAACTCAACGACTCCTACGTCAAGCTGGTGAAATTCCAGGGCGACTTCATGTGGCATCATCACGACCACGAAGACGAGCTCTTCCTTGTCATCAACGGCGAGATGCTGATGAAGGTGCGCGAAGATGGCGCGGAGCGCGAGATTGTCGTTCGCCCCGGCGAGTTCATCATCATCCCGCGCGGCGTCGAGCACTTCCCCTCCGCCGCCCAAGAAACCCATGTCATGCTGCTGGAGCCGAAGACCACGCTCAATACCGGCAATGTTCAGAGTGAGCGGACGGTTGCCGAGCTGGAGCGCATTTAGCGTCTGCTTGTCGGCCGAGGGTCTCGCCCAACCGCCCTGGATGCGTGTTGTACCAATGAAATATATGTTACGACACGCGAAGAAAAAAACGCCGCACCCATTCCGGAATCATCACACTTCGCGCGAGCGAAATTAGGTTGTTTTCCCATGCGAACGGGAGCAAAATCGCATTGGTTGAGACGGAATGGAGTCCTGCCTCCATTCATGGCCCGGCTCAATAACAGGAATCGCGCTCCCCGTCCTGAATTCACCCTGGGGTTGTTCTCATGCCTCGCAGTTCGTTCCACTGTGTTCCGGGGTTCCTACTTTCCTTTGGCCGGCCGCAAAATCTGATTGGCAACGTCTTCTTTGTCTGCCTGATGATCTGCCTGCCCGCCGGCGTCTCGGCCCAGCAAACGGTTTCCATTCCACAAGTGCCGCTCGCGGTGCAGGATGGCTCCGCCCATTACCTTGGGCATTTCAATCCCCAGCAGATGCTGCGTCTGGCCGTCGCTCTCAAGCCGCCGCATGTGGATGAGGAAGAGCAATTCCTGCGCGAGCTTCAGGATCCGGCTTCGCCGCAGTTTCACAAATATCTGAGCTCGGCGGAATGGAACCAGCGTTTCGCGCCGTCTCCTCAGGATGAGCAGGCGGTGGCAGCCTGGGCGCAAGCCCAGGGACTGACCATCACGCAACGCTTCCCTAATCGCCTGGTGATCGATCTGGAAGCCCCTGTGGCCGTCATTGAGAAGGCGCTGGCCGTCAACATCAACTCCTACCAGATCGGCGAATCCACATATTTTGCCAACGATCGCGACCCGTCAATTCCTGCCGCGCTGGCCGGCGTCATTCAATCGGTCCTCGGATTAAACAACATCGAAGTTGCGCACACCTTCTCCAACCTCGGCGACAGAACTTCTTATCCTGTCTATTCTCCCGGACCGGCCTCCGTGCTGGGCTCGCACCTGGTGGGCGATGGCGACCGGAAAAAGCTGGACGCCGCGATCGCAGCCCACAAGAAGGGTGTGAACCACGGCTACTCGTTTGGCGCCTACGATCCCACCGATCTGTACAGCTCGTATGGGTATAACTATGTCGCGTTACAGGACCTGGGCCATTGCTGCAACCCGCTCAACAACCCCAACAACTCGCCTCGGGAATCCTCCATTGCCATTGCCATCTTTCAGGACTTCGCCGACTCCGACCTGGCGGGCTTCCTCTCGTATTACCCATACCTCGCCCACAACGTGCAGAGGCACTTCATCGACGGCGCACAGCCCTGTGTCACACCACCAAAACCGCCCTGTGGTGGCGAGGCGACGCTGGATGTGGAGTGGGCCACCGCCATGGCGAACAGCTTCGGTTCCGCCTCCGACACCGCCGAGGTCCACGTCTATGAAGGCACCAGCGCCACTGCCGACGTCCTGCTATTAGTGCTGCAGCAGGCGTTGAACGACGGCTATGCGCGCGTGCTCAGCATGAGCTGGGGCGGCGCCGAAGAGTATGCCTTTACAGCGGGTAACATGGCTTCCTTTCACAACCTCTTCAATCAGTTCGTTGGAGAAGGCTGGTCCATTGTTGCCGCCTCGGGCGACGGCGGCGCTACAGCCGACTGCCTTTCGAAACTTTCCGTGAGCTATCCCGGCTCGGATCCAGACGTGACCGCAGTGGGCGGGACCTCGCTGTCAACCAGTCAATCCGGATACGGCGGGGAGGTCGCCTGGAGTGGCGGACCGGCCGATTGTTCCAGCAACGATGGCGGCAGCGGTGGAGGTTGCAGCGTACAGTTCAACGCTCCCGGTTATCAGGGCGCGGCCTCCTGTAGCGGCAACATGCGAAGCGTCCCGGACATCGCGCTGAATTCCGACTGGTACTACCAGCCACAGAATTTCTACTGGGAAGGCTCTTTGTATGGGACCGGCGGCACCAGCATCGCCACCCCGGAAATTGCCGGGTTCCTGGCGCAGGAAAACGCCTACCTGCTCTACATCCAGGGCCTGGTGGGAGATACCTGCGGTTCGTCCCTGTCGGCGCCTTGCGCGCCGATGGGCAGCGCGA
>PLBD01000201.1 GCA_003135315.1 Acidobacteriaceae bacterium
TTTCGAAGGGGACGGCCTTTAGAGACTGTGTCACAACCGGCAACTGAATTTCTTGAGGTGGGACAACGCCGCGAAATTCATCCCGGCCCGCCGCGCAGCGGCGGCATTCGTGTTAGCCGCGGGCGTGAGCCCGCGGTGGAGTGGAACAACAATTGAGCCGCGGAGCGGCGGCACAGCTCGGCAAGACGCGCTAGCCCGAAAGGGCGGCACAATAAGAGCCCAGGGCGGAAGCCCTGGGTAAACGCAGGAAAAAAGGTCTGAGTCCCTTCAGGGACGGCACAGCCTCGCCGTCGCGATAAACTAGAACTGATCTCATGAATCCAGCCGCAACGCGGCGAAATGAATTGAGACGGGGGCGTAAGCCCCCGGTCAGAGTGGGATACAAGCCTGAGCCGCAGAGCGGCGACACATGCAAGAATCCATTACAGCAAGGGGACACTATCATGGCGGCCATCATTCTCGACGGTACAAAAATCGCAGCGCAAATCAAGGCGGAGGTCGGCGAAGAGGTGAAAGAACTCATGGCGGCGGGTCTTCGTCCCGGCTTGGCCGTCGTCCTCGCCGGCCATAATCCGGCGTCGGAAATTTACGTCCGCAACAAGGTGAAGAGCTGCGAGCAGCTTGGCATCTACAGCGAGAAGCACACCCCGCCCGACAACGTGACGACCGCGGAACTACTCGCTCTGGTCGACGATCTCAACCGCCGCGACGAGATCGATGGCATCCTGGTGCAGCTTCCGCTGCCCGCGCAGGTTGACTCCAAGAAAGTTCTGCTGGCCGTCTCGCCTGAGAAAGACGTCGACGGCTTCCATCCCATGAATGTCGGCTATCTCTCGACGCAGCGTCCCGGCCTGGTGCCGTGTACGCCCGCGGGCATCATCGAAGTTCTGAAGCGCAGCAACATTCCCATCGCAGGCGCGGAAGCCGTGGTCGTCGGGCGCAGCGACATCGTCGGCAAGCCTGTGGCCATGCTGCTGCTCAACGGCAACGCGACGGTCACCGTCTGTCACTCCAAAACGCGCGATCTGCCCGGCGTGTGCCGCCGCGCNNTTCGCCGCCAAAGGCTCAACCCTGATGGGCGATGTTCATCCCAAAGTCGCCGAGGTGGCCGGGGCGATCACGCCTGTCCCCGGCGGCGTCGGCCCGCTCACCATCGCCATGCTGATGAGCAACACCGTGAAGGCCGCTAAACTCCGCCGCGGGGATAGAGTGAGCAGTTTGGCGGCGCGATAAGTTGCGCCGTCCTGACCCCGTTCCCCCTCATTCGAAAACCACGAATGAGTGGGGCATTCCCTCATCACACCCGCCTGCATCATGCGTCACCGACAAGACACCATCCCGGGCACGATAATTTGGCGGGCTGATTTGGGCGAAGATTCTTCGGCCTTTTTCCCCACGCCACGCTGAGCGATAAATAAGGCCCTCCAATCTCCTGCCCCAACGCTACTCTGCCCCAACATCCCTGAACGGAGCTGGTTTAGCTCCCGCACACTTCTTTGTCTTTTGCCCGGCGCCGGCTTCGCCGCTCGCAAGGAGGTTCTCATGAATATCCGCAAGAACACTCTGCCGGGATGCATTGTGCTCCTGGCGATACTCAGCTTGGCGGTGGGGTCCATCGCCGCAGCACAGAACCCAGCCCAGAACGTGGTTCCACCCACGGCGGTGCAGGCCGCGAAAATGCCGCAGTTTGCCTCGCACCTGGCTCATCGCGCCGGTCCGCAAGCCAGCGCCAAAACTACGGGCACTCGTCCGCAACTCAGCTCGTGCTCGGAAAAGCATCCTGGCAACCGATACCGAACTGCCCGGGATTCGAAACTTAGTCCTGACCAATGGGAGTGGTCGTACGACAACGGTCCAAGCAACGGCAACAACGATGCCTGGACCATTAATTTTGGCTACATCGTCAGCGACAGCTTCAACGTTTCGAATGGCAGTGCCACCGTTACCGGTATGAGTTTCGCAGCGTGGATGTTCCCGGGCGACGTACTCTCGACGGCAGAAGTGTCTATCACCTCGAGTGAAAACGGCGGCACCAGCTACTTTGATCAGACCGTAAGCTTCACCCAGGGAACTTGCACCGGCAACGACTATGGCTACTACATCTGCACCGAGACGACGAGCTTCAATGGTCCGACCTTGAATGCCGGCACGTACTGGGTAAACCTGCAAAATGCCAGCGTTCCCAGCGGTGACCCGGTCTACTGGGATGAGAACAGTGGTGTTGGCTGCGGCGGCGCAGGCTGCCCATCTTCCGCTTCGGAAAGCGAGCTGGGTACAATTCCTTCGGAATCATTCACCATTCTAGGCACTAGCAGCACCACGACCACCACGACCAGCAGCAGGGGCAACGATTGCATGCCCGAGCAATATGGATATTTCAGCGTAATCCATGACTTCAACGGTACCGATGGATCCAGCCCCTCGGGTGTGGCCATCGACCGCGCCGGAAATCTCTACGGAGCGGCGAACACTAGCAATGGCAATGGAACGATCTATAAGCTGGCACAAGCTGCTGACTGGGCCCTCAGCACGCTATACAACTTCATCGGCGGAGCGAGCGGAAGCGATCCGCAAGGGGTAATCGTCGGACCAAATGACAATCTCTACGGCGCGGCCGAAGGAGGGCTACAAAATTGTAATTCCGGTTATTGCGGCTTCATCTTCGGGCTGAGGCCTTCGCCCACAGCCTGCATTACAGCCTCGTGCAGTTGGATGGAAAACGCGGTCTATAGCTTTACCGGGCCGACGGACGCACAGCAGGGTAACGGTCTGGTCTCCGACAAGAC
>PLBD01000544.1 GCA_003135315.1 Acidobacteriaceae bacterium
GGCCTTCGACTATCGCGGCGACGTCACCATCACCCGCAAGGACGGCTCGCGCGTGGAAGGCTACATCTTCGATCGCCGCAACGGCGCGGCCCTCGCCGCTTCCGTCGTGCGGCTCATTCCGAAAGATTCGCCGCAGAAGATCTCCATCCCTTATTCCGACATCGCCGCCCTCGCCTTCACCGGACGCGACACCGCCGCCGGCAAAAGCTGGGAAGCCTGGGTCCGCAAGTATTGGGAGAAGAAAGCCGCCGGCGAACAGCACATCGCGCTCGAACCGGAGAACCTCGACTAGCTCGGGTGCCACCTGGCTTTGTCAGGGCACGACTTCAAGAGTCTGCGCGAGAAATAACTCTTGTTTTGGACAGCGGAGTAAGAAGCCCGAAAAACGAGCGCCGCACACGCGGCATCATGATAGCCCAGGACGGAGCGAAAGCGGAGTCACGGGTAGGGTGAGAAAAACTGACCGAGTCCCGTAGGTGTCTGTTGTCGTATCTGCGATCGCGTTAAGCGGTGGAACAAACCATGGCAATTTGGGATCGAACCAGCCGCGCAGCGGCGACATTTGTGTTAGCCGCGGGCGTGAGCCCGCGGTGAATTAGGAAAAATAACTGAGCCGCGCAGCGGCGGCACAGCTACGACACAGACACCTTAGGGACGGCAAGGTTTTCATGCCCTCGCTTCCCTCGTGCCGCATGTCGCCCTTCATGACGAGCGGCCGTCAGCCCGCGAGGGCTTTGCGGTTTGAAGGGACGCAGCTTCAGCCGCGCGCTTCTAGTTCACCCGCACCGCACGCCACTCAGCGTGCCGGCCGTGGATGCCGTACAGCCCCGACATGTGATTGCCGTCGATCTGGCCGCGAAACGTGAGCACGGTGCGCGTCTCCGTGCTGAACTCGATGTGGTGGCCGTTCACGTGGCCGGTAATTCTGCCCGCCTGGTCCGGCCCGCGAAAGTTCCCTGTCAATTGCTGGCCGTCCTGATTAATGTGGACGAACTTCTTCACCGTCGCGCCGGTGTTAATGTTCTTCGAATAAATCGTCCAGCTGCCCTGCACGTTGTCGGGAGGCGCCTCACGCGGCGGCTGCTCCTGAGAAACGCCGCTCGCCGTCAGCACGAAGGCCATCATCAAAACTGCCAGCGATTTTGCACAAGCACGCAACATGGCACGCTCCCGCCCAGTCTCCCTGGGCCGGCATCCAACCCCCGATTCCCGCGCCGCGAGACGGCCATCATGATAGCTCAGACCTCTTCCCACCCCCAAAAACGGCATACGTCACAGCTGAAAGTGACATTGGTCACTCGCAATCATCCCCGATTCGACTAGCTTTTGTCTTGGCACCCTGCAGCACGGTGCGATACTCTTTGCCTTCTCCGGGGAAGCGGTCGGCTTGATCCGTCCCGCCCAGCTTGCCACCCTGACTCGGGGATACGCGCCGGAAGGCGATCGTGTACCTGCTCCCAGTTCGCTCGGGACATCTCATCGCCGTGGCCGGCCGCAAATTCCTTGGCTTGAAAAAATTCGAGGAAAGGCTTGCCCCACGTGGCAAACATCGGTGAGAACGGAATGAGCACCAAGACGCCAACTCCTCCTCCGGCATCAGCACCGTCGAAGGGCGCCCCGCCGGCGAATCCCATCGCCTCGGCGGTTTTTGTAATCATCGCGGCGGTTGCCGCCACCATCATCCTCAAGATTCCATCGCTCAGCACTCCCTGGTCGCAGGTCTACGACCCCACGGGCCATTGGTTGCTCTCGACCCTGATCGCCGCCCTTCCGGTGGTGGTGCTGCTGGGCAGCCTGGCCTTCGGACATGCCAAAGCGCACTACGCCGCGCTCATGGGCCTGGGCACCGCATTGGTGGTGGCTATCTTTGCCTTCCACATGCCGAGCCGCATGGCTGCGGCAACGGCGGTTTATGGCGTGGGCTATGGCCTGTTCCCCATCGGCTGGATCGTGCTCAACGTCATCTTCATGTACCAGCTTACGGTGGAGACAGGGCGCTTTAAGGTGTTGCAGCACAGCATGACCGGCATCACCCAGGATCGCCGTCTGCAACTGCTGCTCATTGCGTTCTGCTTCGGCGCGTTCTTCGAGGGTGCCTCGGGATTCGGCACGCCGGTCGCGGTGACCGCCGCGATTCTCATCGGCTTAGGTTTCCCGCCGCTGCAGGCTTCGGGCTTGTCGCTGATCGCCAACACCGCCCCAGTCGCCTTTGGCGCTCTGGCTACGCCCATCATCGCGCTGGCCAAGGTCACGGGTTACAGCGAGATCACTCTGGGCGCGATGACGGGCCGCATTCTCGCGCCGTTCTGCGTTCTGGTACCGTTCTGGCTGATCTGCGCCTTTGCCGGCTGGGGATCGATGCTGGAAATCTGGCCGGCCATTCTCGTCGCCGGTGTCAGCTTCGCCATACCGGAGGTCCTCATCTCCAATCTGCATGGGCCGTGGTTGGCGAATATCGGCTCCTCGGTCATTTCGATGATCTGCCTGGTCGGCTTCCTGTTCATCTGGCATCCCAAGCGCGTCTATACCTTCGAAGGCGAAGAAGCCAAAACCGAGCATCACGCCTCTCATGGCTACAGCCGCTCGGAAGTCACCCGCGCGTGGGTGCCGTGGGTCATCCTCAGCGTCATCGTCTTCTTGTGGGGCACGCAGACCGGCAAGAAGATCATGAACACGCCGGAAAAGGTCTTCACTTCGATGTCCACCTGGGCCACGCCGCCCAGCAAGATTACCAATCCGCAGTTCCCCGTCGGGGCACTGAACAATCTTGCCCTGCGCGTGCCCCCCGTCGTCACCAAGCCGACCAAAGAGCCGGCGGTGTTCGGTCTCAATTGGGTGAGCGCAACCGGCTCGGGCATTCTGCTGGCGGCCCTCATCTCCGGCGTGATCATGGGACTCAGCTTCAAGAAGATTTTCGTCATTTATGGCCGGACGTTGATGAAGGTGCGGTTCTCGCTGGTGACGATTGCGGCCATGATGGCGATTGGCTTCATGACCCGCTATGCCGGGCTGGACGCGACCATGGGTCTCGCCTTCGCGCGCACCGGTCACTTGTATCCATTCTTCGGCACGCTCCTCGGCTGGCTGGGCGTCGCGCTGACCGGATCGGATACCTCGTCCAACGTCCTCTTCGGCAGCCTGCAGAAGATCACCGCGCAGCAAGTTAACACGTCACCGATCCTGATGGCATCGGCCAACAGCGCCGGCGGCGTGATGGGCAAGATGAT
>PLBD01000433.1 GCA_003135315.1 Acidobacteriaceae bacterium
GACAGAGAAGGCCCTCGACGACCCTCGTCCAGCCGCCGTCTCTCAGGTTCAGGAAGTTCAGTCCCAGGAGTACTAACGTGACAAGGCAATTCGTTTCCGCGTGGTCTGCGGTCGCAGCATTCGTCCTGGTTGCGGGCTCGCTTGCCGTCGCCGACTCGCACGTCAGGATCGTTCGCCTCAGCTCCGTCGAAGGGCAGGTCCAGATGGATCGCGCCACCGGAGAAGGTCTGGAGCGCGCCATCCTGAACACTCCGGTCGTGGAAGGAACGCGCCTGATTACCGGCAGCGACGGCCTGGCCGAGGTGGAGTTCGAGAACCAGAGCGCCCTGCGCCTGACCGAAGATTCCGAAGTAAAGTTCTCCAAGCTCCTGATGAACGACGCCGGCGTCAAGATCGACCAGATCGAGGTAGTCAAGGGCCTGGTTTATCTCGATGCCGCCAAGGGCGATGACGTCTATCGTCTGATGGTCGGCGATAACAGTTTTCTGGTGCGTCGCGACACCCAGATGCGGTTGAGCGCAGGCCCCGATCAGATCAAGCTAGCCGTCTTCAAGGGTGAGGTCCAGCTGGAAAAGCAGCCGCAGCCCGTCACCGTCGGCAGGAAGCAAACTCTGACGCTGGCTGGCGACAGCGGGTCAAAGTTCACCGTGGCGCAAGGCGTCGAGCCGGTGCGTTTCGACGCGTGGAACAAGGAGCGCGAAGCCTACAGCAGCACCTACGCTGACAACCAGGGCTATGGCGGCCCGAATCGCGCCTTCGGCATGCAGGACCTCAACTACTATGGCAATTTTTTCTACGCCGGCGGCTACGGATACGCCTGGCAGCCGTACGGATT
Organism: Acidobacteriaceae bacterium; assembly: GCA_003135315.1. Taxonomy (GTDB): domain Bacteria; phylum Acidobacteriota; class Terriglobia; order Terriglobales; family Acidobacteriaceae; genus Bog-257. The sequence continues at coordinate 836 of PLBD01000433.1, forward strand.
CGCCAACGCCATGACGAGTTGGAGTCCTTACAGCAATGGCGCCTGGATGTCCTATCCCGGCATGGGCTATGCGTGGGCCTCGGCCTATCCGTGGGGCTGGTTGCCATTCCACTATGGCTCGTGGGCCTTCATCAACGGCACGGGATGGGCCTGGTTGCCGGGCGGCAATTATGGCGGCCAATGGTACGCGTCCAGCTTCCAGACCGTTCCTCGCATTACCCGAGCCCCAGCAGGATGGACGGCTGCTACTCCACCGGTAGTCACGGCAGCGGCGAACGCCGCCCCGCCGACTGTGCTGGTGGGCAAGGCCGGAGCCGCCCCGCTCTCGATTCCGGGAGGCCGGATTCCGCCGAACTTCGCCAGCCTGGTGCCCGGGCGAACGGCCGGATCGGCAACGGCGGCTCAAAGCTCCGCTAATCCTAATAACGCAACGGCTCACGGGAATGTCTTCGCCAAGACCGACAACGGAGTGAGCGCAGCCCATCACGCTTCTTCGGCGCACGTGTTTTCCCCGCCGCCCATCAGGTCTGTTGCGCTAGGCGCCTCTGAACCCGGTATCGCCTACGGAGGAGCACGCACCGGAGCGGGCGTGATTGGCCACCCCGCGACGAGCGGCACTGCTTCACCTGCGGCGCACGCCTCGGCGGGTCCGCCTCCGAAGTAAGCGAACTGAAGCGAGAAAAAAAGGGACGGCCCTTAGCGGCCGTCCTTTTTGTCTTGGTTCTTTTGGCGGGACTCTTTACTCCATCGCGGGCGTCAGTCTATGGCGGTCGCCCTTCAGGATGCGCGGCGGCACTGCCTGGCGCGCCCGCTCTTCCTGATGGCAATTCCAGCACAGCGGCTGCATGTTCTCCAGCCTCGCCTGCAACTCATCCAGATACATGTCGCGCAGCTCAAACAACTTCTGCTCTTCGTTGATCACCGCCAGGCGGCTGCGGCGCCAATCGGAAGGCGACAGGGCGCGCGTGCAGATGGCGCAGCTCTTGCCTTCGTACCATTTCGTCAGCAGGCGTTCGACGTTCTCGGGCGAAGGATCGATTTGCGCCAGGCACTCCTGTCCGCAGTCGCCCTTCTCCGGCCAGCGCGTACACGATTCCAGCCGTGAATGTTCCTGTCCGCGCAGTGCCGACCAGAACGCAAACTTGTTGTCCACCTCGACATCGACGGGCTGCCCGGAATCCGGACAAATGACCGGCTGGCGGCCGCGGTTCTGGTAGTAATTCTGCAAGCTCACGAATACCGGAAGGCCGGTGACGAGAAGCGCGCCCAGGAAGAAAAGCACGATCGGGAAAATGGCAAAGGTCAACATAAAGCACCTTCGGCCGCTGCGGCAGCCCTAAGGCGTTTGTACCGCCGTTGTCACAGGGATTCAGTGATGCGGAGCACAGGAGGATGTGACGGCAAGATTTTCACCACGGAAGCACGGAGGTCACGGAGAAAGGCTGAAGGTCTCGCGAAAAGCGCTTTGTATCGGGGCACGGCTTCCGACGTGCCACAAACGGGCCAATAATGATTGGGCTTGAGCCCCAGCGGAAACAGGGGCTCAAGCCCTGATTTTACCTGTGGCCTCTCCGGCATGACTAAAGTCATGCCCTGATACAAGCCAATCCGACTTACGAGCCCGCGCTCGATTTCTTTTCCGCCGCCGGCGTTGGCATAAACCGGTACCCCACGCCTCGCACCGTCAGCAGATGCCGCGGATGCGCGGGATCCTTCTCGATATACCGGCGCAGCCGCACGATGAAGTTATCGATCGCGCGCGTGTCGGTATCCTCGTGCAGTCCCCAGACTTCCTCCAGAATGGATTTGCGCGAAACAATCCGTCCGCTGTTGCGAATCAGATGCCGCAGCAGTTCCGCCTCCATCAGCGTCAAGCGGAAGACTTTGTCATGGGCCCGCAGTTCCAGCGTCCCGAAGTCGACCTGCTTGCCGTCAAAAACATAAACATCGAACTCCCGCAGCGAGTCGGCGTCCTTCGGTTCCGCAACGCGCACATCGGCCGGCGGATCGCTCAGCAGGGTGCGGCCCCAGTCGTGGCGGCGCAACAGGCTGCGAATCCGCGCCAGCAGAATCGCCAGATCGAATGGCTTGGGCAGGTAATCGTCCGCGCCGCTTTCGAGGCCTTGAATCCGGTCCGTGTCGTGCCCGCGGGCGGTGAGCATCAGCACCGGCG
>PLBD01000364.1 GCA_003135315.1 Acidobacteriaceae bacterium
TGGTAGCGGGGGCAGGATTTGCGCTGTTCCTGCGGCCGCAGTCCGGGTGTGCGTCAAGGCCGCAAAATTCTAGACTTTGCCTGCTTAGCCATGGCGAGAGGCAATTTCCCTTTTGCGCGCAACCCTCTCGATGGCGTAGGCCCAGGAGCGGCTGAACTGCCCAGGCATTCTGGCCGGATCTATTGTCCCCATCACGTCTATGCCCCACTCTTTCCAAACGTAGATCCCGGCTTCGCTCAGGGCTAGTTCGACTATCTTTCGAGCAGCCTTTAGGGATTCTCTTTGTCGCCCCGGATCCGCCAGACATTGCTCCAAGTATCGGGTTACGACAGCACAGGCGACCTTAGCCTGAGTCAGTCCATTGCCGGTTCTTTTGGCGGCAAGTTGCATAAGGTTTTCGCAGCGACTTTTCAGCACGAGAAGGGGATGCAGGACGTGTATGGTCTTCCAGTCATTTAGTTGCACGGGGGTGGCAAGTCTTTTGACATCGGCTTCTGGCACCCCGAGCACCCCGGTAAGCATGTCGATCTGCAGCTTCAAGAGGTCCTTCCCGGTGAATTCTATGACTGCGCTATTTGGGACATGGTCATCCATCCCCGGTACTTGCACCCGCCCGTTCAGGTATCTAGCGATGACCTCTGCCTCAGCCTTGGTTCCCAAGAAATCCGCATCTGCGGTGAGATAAGGCCCATCGAATGCAGGCAGTTGTATTTTGTAGTATTCAACCCACGTGGTGAGAGATTGCCCGCCAACCAGGATCACTCTTTCCCAGTCGTGTACGGTGTGGATTGCTTCGAACAGTCTCTGCAGATCGGCCGGGGTGAACCAGCCGTAGTCGTCAGCCGTAATCGGTCTGGCCTAGAGAATCGGCCAACTTAGGACTTTAATTGAAGCATTCAATGGAATGATGCTAGCGGCCCGATTAGCTTGCGCAGGGGATAAGCCCTGCACCTGGCAGTTTTCAACCCATATAGCCTGACGCTCTCGTTTACTCACGAGAGGTGCGGGAGCCGCGTTTTGGGGCTTGCCATTCATGGGGCAAATCTGCCTAAGCCTAAATTCCGTGTCAACCGACTACAGAGCAATTAGAGAAACACATCACCCACGCAGAACGTCTTCATCGGCTGGTATAATTGCCANNTGGCAATTATACCAGCCGATGAGACCATTATCTTATCAATTTATATAGATAAAACAGTCACTTATGAGAGTCTGCGCCGCCGGAAGGCTGTCAAGACAATTTTAGTGAGAGTTCTACGACCCATCGTCTTCTGCCAGACCTTCAGTCCCAGTGCCCTCCAACTTGTATGGAGCCAGCCGCAGCCGCATCTTCTTCGACAGGGTCGGGAACGAATATCCGCCCTTCTTCCAGGACGCTGACTGGCCGATGGTGCTGTCATCCAGCACTATTTGCATCAGTTCGTCGTGCGGAAAGAGATACCAGTCGCTACTGTGTGGAAAGCACACATGTAAATCGCGGCCTACGTACTTCTTATCAAACGTGAGCCGCCCCTTCAGCTGCACCTTCAGGAAGGTGGTGCCATCAAGATGCTGTGCGATGAAGTCCGCGCCTTGCCAGTCGCTGCTTACCCGTATGGTGCTAAAACCGTAATCGGCCAGCACTGCGGAGACCTTCTGAAAATTGTAGTTTTCCCGCTGGCGCGAATTGAGCTTTTGATACGGTGTACGCTCAAAGCGGTACATAGATTACCTCGCTGACTGTAGCGTCTGGTCAACAGCTGCGGCGAGCGCAAGCCGCACTTTCTCGCGGTGACTCGGATGGTGATTCACGTACAGCGGACTGGGGTGCGGGCACGTCAGCAACTGCAACTTCGGGCGTGCACTCGCTATTACCGATTGGGCGCGTTCCGCCTTCCGTCCGATCAGCACAACGGCACGCAGTCTGGGCAATAGGCTTAGCAGACGCAGCAGCAATGGTATGCCGGCTTTGATATCGGTGCACGTAGCTGCGTGAATTTTGGCGCCTGTGCCGATGTACCAGGGCACGATATTCCACACGACGGTGCGCTTACGGTCGAGGCCCGCTGCAAGATTGATCTCGAAGAAGTTCTTGGCGGTCTCGTCCGGATTGTTGCGCGAAACAAAGCCGGACTTCACAGCCCTGGGGCCCGGGGCCTCCAGCAACAGCAGCACCTGAGCGTCCACACCCCCATCCCAGGGATCGAAGTACGGGATGTGAGCGTCCTTGCCGACTTCCTGGCGTAGTGCCTCGACAAACGCAGTCAAGGCCGCTACGTGCGGCTCGCGTAGCTGACTCAGCCGGACCCGTCGCGCCTCAGGGTCACCCAGCAATTTCGGACGGTCGGTGAGCATCCAGCCATTCTAGCGGACCGCCTCAGACCATCATCACCGCATCGGCCAAGTTGGGCGAACGCGTACCCTCTGAAATTACGAAGGCGTCAAGCGATAGGCTTTATGGGCACCAAAGATGCATAATAACTGCGCCTCCATGGGAGCAGTTGTGGCACAACACAAAGCGGCACTAGTCGTTCTTCTGTCGGCAGCCTCTCTCAACGTCGCATCCGCGCAGTCATTCGGCAATTGGATGTTCGATGTTGCAGATGACAAGTCATACTTGTACGCCGCGACTAGCAATGACAGCGGAAACATCCTTGGAGAGTATTGCTATCCCGAACAGGGGTCCTGTGTTTGGATTCTTGGTCTAAAGACGAGCTGCGAGAAGGATCATACCTACCCGGTACTAGCCAATACTGATATGGGAGCTAGTCATCTACAGATAACGTGCCGAGGGCTATTGTCTAATAATCTCTATCAGTACGTATTCACAACTTTTGATGACATAGATCGGCTGGTGAAAGTCGGGTCCAAGATCGGTATCGCAATTCCTCTTGAAGAGGACCAATTTCGAGTCATTCGATTTGCTCTCGTCGGCGCAACCGCCGCCATCAAGAACATGCGTTCAGCAGCGACCAAACAAAATACCGGGCGTGGTAAGGGTAAGACTGGAACCATCGATCAAGACATTTGAAGCACATTGTCTGACATGGGTGTTGAAATCTAACCGGAGAAATTCATGTTCTGCCCAACCTGTGGCAAGAGCGTTGGATCACAACACCGTTTCTGCTCGCATTGTGGCGCGGAAATTGATGCTGGCGCTGTCGGCGCCTTTAGGACGGCTGCAGCACAACCAGCGCCCCCTGTTACGGAGATGAACGGCGTCCCATTAGACGTCTACGCCGGGTTCTGGCGTCGAACGATCGCGATCTTGGTCGACATTGTCTGCATCATCCTGGCGATCGTTGCCCTCGCGCTCGGCGTAGCAAGCGTTGGAAAGATTTCGTCGGAAGACGCAAGAGCCTTAGGGCAGCTACTTGGATGGTTCGGCGGCTTACTCTATTTTGCCCTTTTTGAGAGCTCGGCTCTTCAGGCTACACCTGGGAAGTTGCTTCTCGGGATTAAAGTGACGGATCTGGAAGGCAACCGAATTGGATTCTGGCATAGCATAGGCAGGAACGTATCACGTGTCTTTAGCGCGTTGCCGATTTACATAGGTTACCTCGCGGTGGTGTTCTCCAAGCGTAAGCAAGCTTTCCATGACATGATTGCACGGACGCTTGTCGTCAAGAGTAAAGCGTCGCAAGCCGAGATAGCGGCCGCCGCAGGACAAGCAGGCAACGCTGGCAGCGCGGTGCTACCTATTGTGGCGTCGGTGGGCGCGGTAGTTCTGATTGGTATCCTCGCGGCCATAGCAATTCCTGCTTACCAGAACTACACGATTCGTGCGCAGGTAGTTGAAGGACTTTCGTTGGCATCGCCCTTTAAAGGGGCCGTTTCCGAGGCAATGGCTCAAGGATGGAAGCCCACTGATATCAGTATTAGGACCTTGCAGGGCATCCGCGCAGCGTCAGGAAAATATGTAAGTGAGGTCACTGTCGGATCA
>PLBD01000443.1 GCA_003135315.1 Acidobacteriaceae bacterium
CTGCTGCGCGAGGCGGGCGTGGAAACGCACCGCGCCGACCTGCTCGACTTCGAGCAGCTCAAAAGCCTGCCGGATGCCGAAAACGTGATTTTCATGGCTGGCCGGAAATTCGGATCGACCGGCGCGGAGAGTCTCACTTGGGCCGCGAATACCTACCTGCCGGCGCTGGTGGCGCAGCGCTACCGCGACTCGCGCATCGCCGCTTTTTCGAGCGGCAACGTCTATCCGCTGGTGAGCGTCCTCAGCGGCGGCGCGACCGAGGAGACGGCGCCGGCGCCGGTGGGCGAATATGCGCAATCCGTGCTCGGCCGCGAGCGAATGTTCGAGCATTTCTCGTCGCTCTACGGGACGCGCGTGTGTCTGTTGCGGCTCAACTACGCCATCGACCTGCGCTATGGCGTGCTGCTGGACATCGGCACGAAGGTCTTCCAGGGCGAGCCCGTGGACGTGACCATGGGCGCGGTGAACGTGATCTGGCAGGGCGACGCCAACTCGGTGGTGTTGCGTTCATTAGCGCTCGCCGCGACCCCGCCATTTGTATTGAATCTCACCGGACCCGAAACGCTGCGCGTCCGCGCCATAGCGGAGCGCTTCGGCGAGCTGCTCGGCGTCGAACCTGTGTTCGAGGGTGCGGAGGCTGAGACGGCGCTGCTCAACGACGCGAGCCTGTGCACGCGCCTGATGGGCCTGCCGCAATTGAGCGCGGATCGCATGATCGAGATGACCGCCAACTGGATTCGCGCCGGCGGCTCTGTCCTCGGCAAGCCGACCCACTTCGAGGTCCGCGATGGAAAATATTAACTGGCGCTCGCGGCTCAAAGAAGGCGTGGTGATCCCCGCGCATCCGTTGGTTTTGACGCAGGATCGCAAGCTCGATGAAGCGCGCCAAAGCGGCCTGACGCGCTATTACGTCAATTCTGGAGCAGGAGGCGTTGCGGTCGGCGTGCACACCACGCAGTTCGCCATTCGCGATCACGGCCTGTTCGAACCCGTGCTGGCGCTCGCCGCGGCCGAGGCGCACAGCATCATCCGCATCGCCGGAGCCTTCGACGCGAAGGAAGCCGAATGCGCGGCGCGTCTGGGCTATCATGCGGCCCTGCTGATTCCGCGCCGCGGCGAATCGCCCGATGAACTGCTCGCACGCGCTCGCCAGGTGGGCGAGGTTCTGCCGCTGATGGGCTTCTATTTGCAGCCCGCCGTCGGCGGATGCGTCTTAACGCGCTGTTTTTGGGCCCGGTTCGCCGCTCTGGAATGTGTGGTGGCAATCAAAGTCGCGCCCTTCGATCGCTATCGCACCATCGACGTGCTCGACGGCGTCCTCGACTCCGGGCGCGCGTCTGAGATCGCCCTTTATACCGGCAACGACGACCACATCGTGCTGGACCTGATCACCCAATACCGCGGCCTGCGCTTCGCCGGAGGACTGTTAGGCCAGTGGGCAGTCTGGACCAAGCAAGCCGTGGAGATGCTGGAAGCAATTCATCGCGATCCCGATCATCCGCGCTGGCGCACGCTGGCCGCCGAATTGACCGCAGCCAACGCCGCCATCTTCGACGTCGCCAACGGCTTCAAGGGCTCGATCGCGGGTGTGCATGAGATTCTGCGGCGCCAAGGCCTGATGGAAGGCATTTGGTGCCTCGATCCGGAAGAAGGCCTCTCGCCAGGCCAATCCGAAGAAATCGACCGCATATACGCTCTGTTCCCTGACTTAGTTAGCGAGCAGACGTGGCGCAAGCGTCCACGCGTGCAGCATCGACGTTCGCGTCGATGAACGCCAGACGTCGAGACGAATCTCGACGCAGCACGCCTGGGCGCGTGCGCCATTGGTTGCCGTTCTGGCTCCTGGCTACCGGCTCCTGGCTCCTTCTACACTGGAGTCATGAAACTCTCCGATCTCGCCGCCCGACTGGGGTGCGAACTGCGCGGCGACGCCTCCATTGCGATCACGGGCGTGGCCGGCATGGAGCAGGCCTCGGAAACCGAGCTCACGTCCCTGCACAATTCCAAATACGCGCCCAAGGCCAAGCACACCCGCGCCGGAGCCATCCTTGTTAAGACTTATATCGAAGGCCTGCGGCCCGCGCAGTTGATTTCGAAGAATCCTTACCTCGATTTCGCCCGCGCGCTGGAGATGTTTTATCAGCCTCCGAAACCCGCGCCCGGGATTCATCCGCTGGCCTCCATCGCGCCGACGGCGAAAATCGGTGCGAACGCGTCCATCGGACCTTTTGCCGCGGTGGGCGAACACGCCGTCATCGGAGTCAACGCGGTGCTGCATCCGCACGTCACTATTTATGAGGGCGCACAAATCGGCGACGATTTCCTGGCCCATTCGCACGCCGTGGTGCGCGAATTCTGCCGCGTCGGCCATCGCGTGGTGCTGCAAAACCACGTGGTGATCGGAGGCGATGGCTACGGCTTCGCCAAACAGTCCGATGGCAGCCATTACAAAATCGTGCAAAGCGGCGTCGCGGTGATTGAAGACGACGTGGAGATAGGAGCTAACTCCACCGTTGACCGCGGGGCGCTGGCGGAGACGCGTGTACGCCGCGGCACGAAGATAGATAACCTCGTTCACATCGGCCACAACTGCGATATCGGCGAGGACGTTATCCTCGTGATGGGGACGGGCATCTCGGGGTCCAGCACCGTGGGCAAAGGGGCGGTGCTTGCCGGGCAGGTGGGCAT
>PLBD01000533.1 GCA_003135315.1 Acidobacteriaceae bacterium
GTGCAGAGAGTCCTTGCTACCAGCAATCCCAACACCTCAGATTTCGCTCAGCGGCTAGGAATTGGGGAAGACGCGGCGGAAGACTTGCAGGCGGCTGGTACGTTTCTGATTGGTCTAGCGGGTCGGACGGAGTCGAACGACGAGATTGTAGCTGGGGTAACTCGCTCGGGAATTATTCCAGGAAATTCAGCCGAGTCTGTGACGAGTTTTCTGTCGGGTGTGAGAAGGCCGGACCTGGCACGGTTCATGCGTGCCAGCCGTGTGGCGGACAGGACTCTTCCCAGCTACAAGAATTTTTCCAGTTCCGTGGATGTGCGCCTAGACTTTACCGCAGGAAGCGTGGATCTGGCGGTCCCTGTACTCGTGGCGGTGATAGCCACGGACCAAGACCAAGAGAGGACATGGTTCCAGATGAATAGGGACCAGCTGTCGGATTTGGTGAAAATACTTCAGGGACGGCTGCGTCAAATGGACTTGGCAGAAGAGTGGATACGTGCACGACCATCGGGGGCCAAATGACGGGTGGCTCTCTGACTAAAGTGTTGGACAGGATCCTCACCTCGAATGCCGTTTCGTATTTCTACATTCCAATAGGGGTTCTGGCGCTAACGCACGTCATCCAGCGACGTTTTCAGCTGCGAATGACGACCTTTGCGGATCTTTTTGCGTTCATACTCGCCCTAGATCTATGCCTGATCGTAGATCATGCCGCCGTCGGGCGCATCAACCCCGTGTTTCAACCGTACTATATCCCACTTTTCGTCGTTGCGTGGCTCGTTTCGGCTATACTTCTGGCCAATTCGATATATGTGCAATCGCTGATCAGCGCAAAAACACGGACTGCAAAGCGTTACCCGGCAGAGAGGGTGGCTTTGTGTTGGTTCTTTGGGTTTGTAATGATGAGCTTTCATTTGTTCGCAGTTTTGGGCGGATAAGCTATGTTGGCCATCGTACTAACGCTCGCCTTGTACTCGGCGCTGCCTGCAGCCGCCGTTCTTGGATACTGGTTCGTCGCGGTTAGATTCGGAGACACGTCCGACCTCGACCCGGACGGTCTCTTTATGAGATGGTTCAGGAGGCGACCTAGCATGGCAGAGCGCGTGGACTTGGCTGACAGTGGGCAGCCCATCGCCTCCTCAGGGCCAGTAAGCATCCAACGGCCGCCAGGTGGCCCCGAAAGCCCGAACCTTGTCCAGCGGCTAGTCGTGTTCGTTGAAAGGGATATGGAGGAGGGGAGTCGGCTGGCATCCTCCGGCTACGGGGTGGATTGGACCAGGAACTTAGTAGTGCATCGCCACGGATCAATTGCGACGGAGAAGCTGGTGGCAGTTTTGATTAAAATGGGAGTCCGAGCGACCGCGCCAACCCCGTCCTCGCGAGAAAGTGCCGAATTATCCCTAGCACCGCCCGACAAGCTGGCGACAAAGTGGGTGAACTAGCCCAAACTATCGGCGGAAGGCAAGGCATCCTTCAACGGCTTCCTGCACATTAGTAAGTAGCTCCTCGAGCGTTTCTCCCTGCGTAGCACATCCCGGTATGGCGGGAACTTCCGCCCAATATCCGCCTTCTTCAGCCTCGTGTACTACGACTTTAATTTTCATGAAATGCTCCGATCCAAAGCTCAAATCCGCATCGGCATCACGACATACCGGTATTTGAAGCCGTCGTCGCCGGCATCCTCGGGACGCATCTGGCCGGCCGACTGCGCGTCTTTGAACTCCAGGCGCACGTCGCCGCCATCCGAGGCTTTGAGAAAATCGAGTAGGTATTCTGAGTTGAAGCCAATCGTCACCGGGTCGGAGGTGTAAGCGGTCTCGATCGAGTCTTCCGACTCGCCCGCGTCGGTCGACGAGGACGAAATCTTCAACTCGTTCTTGTCGAGCTTCATGCGGATGGCCCGCGAGCGCTCGTCGGCGAACTGCGCCACGCGCTGGATGGAGGTATTGAGGTCGGCGCCGTGCAGCACCACGAACTTGTTTGCCTCGCGCGGCAGCACGGCTTCGTAGTTGGGAAACTGTCCGGTCAACTGGCGCGAGGTCAGCAGCCGCTCGCCGATGCGGAAGAAGAGTGTCGATTCGTCTTTGGCAAACTCGATGGCTTCCACATCGCTGTTCTGGAGCAGCGAGTAAATCTCGCTCATGGCTTTCTTGGGGACAAGCGTCCGTTGCTCCCCGCTGACGTCGAACTTTTCGCCCTGCTTTTCAATATGCGCCAGGCGATGCCCGTCCGTCGCCACCATGGTGATCGATTCTGGCTTGAGCACCATCAGTCCGCCGTTCAGGGTGTAGCGCGACTCCTCGCTGGAAATCGCGAAGATCGTCCGCGCGATCATGCTGCGCAAGGTCTGGGCAGGAATCTTCACCGCTCCCGCCGCTGGAAACGTAGGCAGTCCCGGGAAGTTGGCGCGAGCCATGCCAACCATCTTGGTGTTTGAGCGTCCGGCGCGAATATGGACCCAGTGGTTCTCCAGCAGCTTGATGGAGATATCGGTGTCGGGCAGCAATTTGACGTAGTCGTACAGCTTGCGCGCGGGGATGGTACAGGCGCCCTCGCGCTTCACCTTCGCCGCACAGGACGTGCGCAGGCTGAGATCGAGATCGGTTGCGGTGATGGTCAGCCGGTCGTTGGCTGCCTCGAACAAAAAGTTGGAGAGGATGGGAATCGTGGTCTTGCGTTCGACGACCCCTTGTGTGGCAGTCAGTTCCTTCAGCAACTCGAACTTGCTCACACTGATTTCCATCGCTGTACCCTGCACTGCTCCCGTTGCTTCGGCAACCATCAATCCCACCTCGGCAGGCATTCGCCCGGCCCTCTTATACTGCTACTCCTTATATCAAATCAAAAACATATAAAACCAGTAGTAATAGTAGGCACTGCGGAAAAGTGGAAATTTAGAGCAGAATTGCTGGCACCGCAGGCGGAAAGCGCTCGCGGCTGTATAAAATCCCCGCTCCAGGTTGTGGCCGGCTGTGGCGATCCTGGGAGCGAGCCGAATACGCTCCACGACTTCCACTGAATCCACATCGCATCCACAGGATGCCGCGAAGAAAACTTGCTCCCAAAGTGAAAAACCGCGCTTGAGGCGCGGTTCATAAGCCCAAGCTCTCCGTGAGCTTGTTCAGTACCCTGTTCAAATCTTTGTCGGTCTTGCGCACCTCTTCGATCTTGCCAACCGAATGCAAGACCGTGGTGTGGTGCTTGCCGCCGAATTGGCGCCCAATCTCGGGAAGCGAAGCATCGGTGAGATGCTTTGCCAGGTACATGGCGATCTGGCGCGGAAACACAATTACCCGCGAGTTGTTCTTCGACTTGATCTCCAGCAACCGCAGCCCGAACTGCTCGCACACTGCCTTTTGGATCGACTCAATGGTCACCTTGCGGACTTGCGAATCGATCAGGTTCTTCAGCACTTCCTGCGCCGTCTGCAGGTTGATCTCGCCTCCCGTCAGCGAAGAGTAAGCCGTCAGCCGGATCAGGGCGCCTTCCAACTCGCGTACGTTGCTGCGAATGTTGGAGGCGATGTACAAGGCGACATCGGTGGGCAGCATCACCCG
>PLBD01000488.1 GCA_003135315.1 Acidobacteriaceae bacterium
TGGTCTCCTGCTGCGGCCGTTGTTGCGGAGCCGGTCTTGCTTCCTGCTGCGGCCGTTGCTGCGGAGCCGGGCGCGTCTGCGTTTGTGGCCGATTCGCCGGTTGCGCCGGCCGCATAGCCGGAGCAGGACGAGCCGGGATTACCGGTGCGATGGGCCGGCTTTCACGGATGGGCTGCGCGGCCGCGACTACAGCTGGACGTCCGTGATTGACCGAGGCAAACTGCTGGCGGTTCTGCGCTGCTTGTTGCTGGTGCTGCAACTGCGTGGTCATGGGAGGAATGCGCTGCTGACGTATGCCCGCCATTTCCGAGGCTGTAGGCTGTCGATTGATGCCTCCCGGTCCTCCGTTGTAGCTGACACGGTTGATCGTCGTGTTGTTGATCACCGTTCGGTTGTACACATTCGTTACGTTGGTTACGTTCACATTGTTGACGGAGCGGTTGTAGTAGAACTGGTTGTTGTTCCAGTACCCGCCCTGATAGCCCATGCCGGTGTAGCCGTATCCGTAGTTAACTCCACCGTAATAGCCCATGTAGTGGCCCCAATAGCCGTAGCTGAAGCGGAACACGCCGGCGACGTATCCCCAATACCCCGGCGTCCATAAGTAGCCCGGCTGAGGCGGTTGCGTCCAAGCGCCCGGCACCCAGTAGTAGCCCTGGGGAGCATAGCTCCAATAGCCGGGCGTCCAGATATAGCCTGGGGCCGGGCATGGCGGCTGCGCGTATTCCGGCAACGCTGGTGGGGGCTGTTGCGCCTGCAGCACCGGCTGGCCGTAGGTCTGGTCCTGAACGGTGGCGTCGTATCCGTTATCGGAATAGGTTTGCCCCTGGTCGGACGCTGGCTGCTGATAATTCTGGTCCGACTGTGCCGGCTGCTGAGCGTTCTGATCTGACTGCGCTGGCTGCTGATACGTCTGCTGCGCCGGCTGACTCGCCGGCTGACTCGCGGGCTGCTGGTAGTTCTGCTGCGCGGGCTGCTGATACTGCTGCGCCGGTTGATTCGCTGGCGGTTGCTGACTCGTGTCGGCGCCGTTTGCGGGGGCCAGGTTGGCGTCGGCGGGATTCTGCGACTGGTCGGCCGGCGCGTTGTTTGCCTGCTGAGTATCGTTTGACTTGCAACCTGCAACTGCCAAGGTCAGTGCGATGGATACGACCGCCAGAATGATAAGGCGGAGTTGCTGTTTGCCGTGCATGGGCTTTACCTCCTAGCCATGTGACGCTACTACAGTTGACCAACCATAGGACGGACGCACGCCGTTGCTTGGGAGACGCAGGTCGAAGGTCTGATTTCTCACCGCCCGCAACCGATGAAAGCGCACGGGAACAAGGCCGCGAATCTTCCTCCGCAGCATTCACTCAAATTTCACACTTGCGAGCCGCGGTTTGTCAATGACGACTCTCGCTCCGGGGTTGATGGTGGGCCGTTAACGCACATTAGTCACGGGCGTCTCGGGGAATCGAATTCCCTGTTCCCCCCGTCAACACGCCGCGGTGATAACTTGTAACGGGATCTTTAGTCGGACCCCTTCGGTCAGGACTGCCCCCATGTCGCGGTGCACAATTCCGCTGGAGTGGGCGGCGTCGAGCGCGTCCGCAATCTGGATACTCAGGTCCAGGAGCTGCTCAATTTTGAGCGGCCGGCCCTCAATCTTGTGTTTGAGGGTCTCACCGTCCAGAAACTCCATGGCGATGAAGGCCTGCCCCTCGTGCTCGCCAATGTCATAAATGGTGCAGATATTCGGATGGTTCAGGGCAGAAGCGGCCTGCGCCTCACGTTGAAAGCGGCTGAGGCTCTGAGGATCATGGGCCACCCCATCGGGCAGGAACTTCAGCGCGACGAAACGGTGCAACCGGGTGTCCTCGGCTTTGAAGACGACGCCCATGCCGCCGCCGCCGAGTTTCTCGATAATCCGGTAATGCGAGATGACCTGGTCGATCATTAAGCAGTTCTGGCTTTGGGTCACCCCATGTTAAAGATGCGCCGTCTGTCCGTCAATGAATAATGGCCCCGCGGCAGCAGCGTGCCCGACCTGGAAGCGCCGCTTCCCACCCCGACATGGAGGCTTACGAGACTGTGTCACAACCCGCAAAGGAGTTTTGCGATGGAACAAACGCCGCGAAAATTCGACTGGTCTAGCCGCGAAGCGGCGGGATGATNNGGGCGTCAGCCCACGCTCGAAGCGGAACATAACCCGAGCCGCAGAGCGGCGGCAGACGGATGCGACACAGTCTCTTACGCCTGCCGCAATCGTCGATCGGAACCCTGCGCTTCAGTCCTTCGTATATCCACTTGAAGGCGCCGCGCGGATGGGAAAATGCGCGCCAAAGGACGGCTTCATGCGTAACCGAAGGTTGTTGTTGTTGATGTTCTTGGGCTTGGTCGTCATCGGTTTCCGGGCAAGACTGGCGTCAGTCGTGGAGGGTAAGTCTTTGCCACGAAACCCGCAGAATACGTCCGCCGCCGGCATGTCTGACGGGAAGATGGCGCACATGTATATGACGTCGCTCCGGCCGCCAAAGCCAGGCGATCTACAGAATGCTGCTGCTATCGTGGCCGCAGCCAAAACAGCGATGGCTCCCTATCAGGATTATCGCAAGGCCCTGGCTGACGGCTTTGTGATCTTTCTTCCGAACATTCCGCAACCCCAATATCACTTTACGAAGGGCGCCAACGGGCTCGAGGCACGCCGGCACTTCGACCCTCTCAAGCCCACCTCGTTGCTCTATACGAAAACGGCGGACGGTGGATACAAGCTAGTGGGAGTGATGTACACCGACCGCGTGGACGCCACCGAGGAGGAGTTGAACCAGCGAATCCCGCTGAGCGTGGCGCGTTGGCATCAGCACGTCAATTTCTGCAAGGCGCCGGTGGGAAAGAAACTCGAGTATTTTGGCCCGCATGCCAGGTTCGGCCTCGTGGGTTCGATCAACACCAGAGAAGCTTGCGAGGCTGAGGGCGGCGAGTTTTACCCTCATGTACTCGGATGGATGGTCCATGTTTACCCGTATGAAACCGATCCGAAGAAAATCTGGTCCACGGAGGATGACGGCCATGGCCACGACAACATGGACCAATCAGCTATGCCGGGAATGAAGATGGACTAAGGATGGCGAGCTAGTCCACAAGTGCCCGCAGCTCCCCTGTAAACGCCTACAAATCTTTCTCCGTCCAGCCATACCGCAGTGAGTCAACTCGAAGGCTGTCTTCAAGACAGTTCTTTTCTCGGCCTCTTTTTGCCTGCCTTACTGGGAGCGGGCCCTGTACTCGAATGCTCCCTGGGGTTCAGCCTCTTGCGGGTTTGAGTGCGCATTTTTGAAGGAGCTTTGGCGCGGCTCATTTCGTCTAGCCGATTGCACACGGCCGGCGAAACCCCAACGGGACTGTACTTCTTGCCGCCGGTTGGCGCCTTCGACACGCACAGGCGGCGCCAAAATTGGTTGACTAGGGTGCTGAGATCTCTCTAACTTGCAGATGGAGTTGCGGCCGGGCTGCCCTGCGACAAAGTCTCAATGACCAGGCGCACATCCTTGCTTTCGGCCTGCTGAATAATTCTCAGACCCTCACCGCCAACAAGCGGATAGAGAATCGAGTGGCCCCCAATCGAAACCGCCAGATCGAGACCGTCGATCGTGACATTGTGCAGGATGGACGGCTCGCTCGCTAAACGCTGTGCGGTCAGCCACGCCGCGTCGCGCGCCGCCGTCATGTCGAAGTTGACCAGCGACGTCTCGCTGCGCAAGCCAATCTTTTCCAGATCGCCAATCAGAGGAGAAACGGATGCAATCTCGGATG
>PLBD01000139.1 GCA_003135315.1 Acidobacteriaceae bacterium
ATCGCCTATGACAACGTTCATTACAAGGACAAGCCCGAGGCCTGGAACATGCGCCTGGTGCTGGGGATTTCCACCGTGCTGGGCGTCATCGGCGTCGTGGCTGCCTTTGGCCTGTTCTATCTTGGCGAGCGCGTATTTCACCTCGACCGCGCGCACATCCAGACCCTGATGTACCTGAAGCTGTCGGTGGCCGGGCACCTGACGATTTTCCTGACGCGCACTCGCGGCCCGTTCTGGTCTATACGTCCTGCGCGAGTTCTATGGATTGCGGTGCTGGGCACGCAAGCGTTGGCGACTCTGATCGCTGTCTACGGGCTGTTCATGACACCTCTCGGCTGGGGCTGGGCAGCGTTCGTTTGGGGCTACGCCCTGGCGTGGTTCCTCATCAACGACCGCGTGAAGCTGCTCGCCTATCGAATTTTTGATCCCACCAAGGCCCCGTTGTTGGCCAAGAAGCCGCTCGATCTGACACCGCAAATCGCTGAACGTGCGTATGAGCTCTACCAGGAGCGGATGAAGGGCCAAAGCCAGCAGGATCAAGACTGGCTTGAGGCCGAGCGGGAGATTGGGAAGGGTCAGGCGGAACTTAAGAGGGCTGGGCGAACATCCTCGTAACCGTTCAAAACGAGGACTACGACGTCCTAATCAAATGCGCAGCGAAGGATAGGTCAATACTTGCAAGACACTACAGCGCTGAGAGCACGACACGATTCCGCGGCACCACAGGGGGAGAACATGCCTTGCGTTCTGAATGCCTTAGTCGGATCTCCTATCATCGCGACCGATGGTGAAACGGGAAGTATTCGCAATTTTCTCTTCGATGACCAGTCATGGAAGATTCGTTATCTGGTGGTGGACGTAGGAAGCTGGCTGAAGCGGCGGGACGTCGTAGTCCCCGTCACCGCGCTTGAACAGCCAGACTGGGCGAACAAATCCTTTCGGGCTCACCTGACTAAGAAGCAAATGGGAGACAGTCCCGACGTTGATGCCGAAAAGCCGGTCTCACGCCAGCAGGAGATCGCCATGGCTGAATACTTTGGGCCGCTCGCCTGTTGGGTCGACAGGGAGTTCGGCCTGTCATCCCTGCCGACTGGCGCGAGCTATCCGGTACACACCGCCGAGGACCTCCATCTACGCTGCAGTTCCCACATGCTCGGTTACCACGTGTGGGCTACAGACGGCGACTTCGGAACCCTAGAAGACTTTGTCATGGATGAGGCAAGCTGGCACTTGGGCTATCTCGATGTGAAGGGCGGAGACTGGCTCCGGAATCGATCAGTGCTCGTGCCCACCGCCTGGGTGCAGTCAGTTTCCTGGCCTGACCTCCGCGTCTATCTCGACCACACGAAGGCCGGGATATAGGTGTCCAGATTCTTCGTAAATGCCGGAATTAGAGAGGAATAGTCAGTATGCCCGCGAAAGAACACACGATTGCCGTTGATCAGGACGTCAGCACAGAATCACTGGGTCAGAGTCTGGTCGAGGCCGGCAAGCCAACTAAATTTATCTTCGACGTGGATTTGTCTACCGCAATCGCAGCACACGGCGAGCCTCACACGGCAGTCCCGTCTCCTAAAGGTCCGCTTACGCCGGCGATGCTGGACAAGATGAACCGCTATTGGCGCGCCGCGAATTACCTCTGCATCGGCCAGATCTATCTCTTTGAAAACCCCTTGTTGCGTGAGCCGCTGAAAGCTAGTCAGATTAAGCCAAGATTACTCGGACACTGGGGAACTTCACCGGGCCAGAATCTCATCTACATTCACCTGAACCGCCTGATCAAAGAACAAGGCGCAAATATCATTTATATCGCCGGCCCAGGCCATGGTGGTCCTTCGCTCAATGCGATGTCGTATCTGGAAGGCACTTATACCGAAGTACATCCTGAGATCACACCGGACGAAAACGGAATGCGACTCATGTTCAGGAAGTTTTCGACGCCAGGCGGCGTGCCCAGTCATTGCGGACCGCACGTGCCAAATTCCATGCACGAGGGCGGAGAACTTGGTTATTCGCTGGTTCACGCCTTCGGTGCTGCATTCGACAACCCCGACCTGATCGTCGCCTGCGTGATTGGTGATGGAGAATCCGAGACTTGTCCGCTGGAAGGCAGCTGGAAGTCGGTGAACTTCCTTAATCCAGTCCGCGACGGCGCGGTCCTCCCGATTCTGCACCTCAACGGCTACAAGATTTCCGGACCAACGGTTCAGGCAAGAACCAGCGACGAGGACTTGAGGGCCCTATATATAGGACGCGGCTACGACCCCCGCTTTGTCGAGGGTGACGATCCCGAAGCTGTGCATCAACTGCTGGCCGGAACTTTGGACGATTGCTACGCGGAGATTCGCGCCATTCAGCAAGAGGCGCGCAAGGCCGGATTCAAGAAACGGCCGATCTGGCCCATGATCGTCCTGCGCACACCCAAGGGATGGACATGCCCGAAGGAAGTGGATGGAATTCCGATTGAAGGCACCTTCCGTGCGCACCAGGTGCCCCTCGCAACCGTCCGCGAGAACCCCGAACATCTCAAGATTCTTGAAGCCTGGATGAAGAGCTATAAGCCGGAGGAGCTCTTCGACAAGAATGGCAAATTCATTACGGAATTGGCGGAACTCGCGCCGGCAGGTAATCGCCGCATGGGTGGCAATCCTCATGTGAATGGCGGACGACTTCTGACCGCGCTCGATCTGCCGGAGTTCAGCAATTACGCACTCGAGATCCCGGGACCGGGCCAAGTAGTCGCCGAAGCTCCCCGCAAGCTCGGAGATTTCTTCAGGGACATCTTCAAGCTGAATCCGACGAACTTTCGACTGTTCTGCCCGGACGAGACCAATTCCAATCGCCTAAACTCCGTGCTCGAAGCAACCAAGCGTTGTTTCATGGCGGAGACGGTTTCGATCGATGACGAACTCAGCCCCGACGGGCGCGTGATGGAAGTATTGAGCGAGCATCGCTGCCAGGGTTGGCTGGAAGGCTATGCCTTCTTCTCAACGCAAGACAAACCATCCGTGGGAAAATGAATCCCCAACCAGATGAGTGCCACAGGTCCTGACAAGGCGATCACCGAGGAAGTCTCCGGCCTGATCGAGCGCGTCAC
>PLBD01000093.1 GCA_003135315.1 Acidobacteriaceae bacterium
CGAGATCGCGCAGGACCTCGGCTACATTGACGTCCCTGACGGGTTGCTGATTCACCCCGCGCAGATGCGCGACTTCCCGCCGGAAAAAGTTTGCGTGCTGATCAGCGGAACGCAGGGCGAGCCCATGTCGGCGCTGTCGCGCGCCGCGGTGGACAATCACAAGCACGCGCGCATCCAGCCGGGCGATACGGTGGTGCTGTCGTCACGCATCATCCCAGGCAACGAGAAGGCCATCTATCGCGTGGTGGACCATCTGTTCCGCCGCGATGCGCACGTTATCTACGACGACGGCTCATCGCCGCCGGTGCATGTCAGCGGGCACGCCAGCCAGGAAGAGCTGAAACTCATCATCAACCTGGTGAAGCCGCAGTACTTCATTCCGATTCACGGCGAGTACCGGCAGCTCAAGCTGCACGCCGAGATGGCCGCGGCCATGCACGGCTCGGTCGGCAAAGTGATCATGATCGAGAGCGGCGACATTCTGGAATTCGACGAGTTGGGCGCGCGCAAGGCCGGCAAGATCAACGTCGGCCGCGTCTGCATCGATTCCAACTCCATGGGCGATGTGGTGGAAGACCTCATCATTCGCGACCGGCGCCACCTCAGCGAAGACGGCATCGTGCTGCCCATCATCGCCATCAACAAGCTGACCGGCAAGGTGGAGACAACGCCGGAGATCGTGATGCGCGGCTTCGGCGCCAGCATGAGCGAGGAAGACGGCTTCGTCGACCAGGCGCGGCAGACCGTGATGCGCACGCTGGAAGCCTCGAGCGATGAAGAAAAGGGCGATTACGGCATGATCAAGGAAAAAATCCGCCAGGACCTGAAGCGCTTCATTGTGAAGAACACCTCGCGCCGCCCGCTGATCATGCCGGTGATCCTGGAAGTGTAGAAGCTTATCGCACAAGGATGGCTCCGGACTGTTCTGGCCGATACGATGATTGACAATCGACGCTTGTCACTTTACAATTAAGTCCGATGATCCGCAGCTTCAAGCATCGTGGCCTGAAGCGGCTCTACGAGCAGGGCGACCGTAGCGGCATCCGTCCCGATCTGCTGGAAATTGTTGAACGAATCCTGACGGTTCTTGACGCTGCAACTGCGCCGCAGGCTCTGGATCTCCCCCGATATCATTTACATCCGCTGAAGGGTGAACTGAAGGGATTTTGGGCGGTAACAGTGCGGGCCAACTGGCGTATTGTTTTTCGCTTTGCGGGTCCGGACCCCGTTGACGTCGAGCTGATCGATTATCACTAAGGAGGGAATGGATTGCCATGTCCATGAAGGATCCTGTACATCCCGGCCGTGTCGTCCGCCATGATTGTCTTGAGCCTTTGGGGCTTTCGGTGACGGAAGGTGCCAAGGTACTCGGTGTCACCCGGCAGGCCCTCAACAACATCGTGAATGGCAAGTCCGGCATCAGTCCGGAGATGGCAATTCGACTGACTAAGGCGATCGGCAGCACGGCGGAAACCTGGCTGGGGATGCAACTTGCGTATGACCTTGCAGCCGTTCGCAAGCACGAAAGCAAGATCAAAGTGCGGCGGCAACGGGTTGAGGAACTGCGTGCGAGTTAGCCGGTCTCGTGCGCTTCAGCGATGACCACCGTCGCCTGGCAGGACCGCCCGTCGCACAAGGCACGGCTCCTTGCCTGGCTCCTACTGTTAATCCCGGTCGTCGTGGCCCTTCTTTATCCCCTCGCGCAGGATTACCTGCGCGCCGCTTCTGTGCTGGATCGCATCTCTGATCCGCACGCCGCTAACTGGATTGCCAACTATGACGTGCATCCCGTTGACGTGCGTGACACCACCTTCGACTTCCGCGGCAGATCGATTCCCGCTCGCATTTACCTGCCACGCGGCGTCGGCTTTGCGCCAGGCATCCTGGTTGTTCACGGCATGCACGAGTTGGGCATCGACGAACCACGCCTCGTCGGCTTCGCGCGCGCGCTGGCCGCCAGCGGCTTCTTCGTCATGACGCCGCTGGTTCCCGGCATCGCGGACTATCGCGTCCAGGCTGAGTCGGCGGACCTGATCGGCACCGCAGCGCAAAGTTTCGCGCAGCAGCTCAGCGTGCCCAAGGTAGGCATCTTGGCGATCAGCTTTTCCGGAGGTCTGGCGCTGCTGGCCGCCAGCGATCGGCAGTATTCGCCGTCGATTGCCTGGGTCGCCTCCGTCGGCGGGTATTACGATCTGGCGCACGTGCTGCGATTCTTTGCCGATGGCGAGGCGGTCCGTCCGGAGGGAATTATCGATGATTTATCACCGCACGAATATGGTCCGCTGATCGTCGTGTATGACGAGCCTGGAGATTTCTTTACTTCGCACGATGCGCCCATCGCGCACGACGCGCTCAAGCTACTGCTCTCCGGCAACGGCAAAGCTTCCGAAGCGCTGACCCAGACGATGACACTCGCCGGTCAGCAGATCATGCAGGACATTTACCACAAGCATCGCGAAGGTCTGACGCCGGCGATTCTCGCTGAGATCGACAAGCGTCGCGAAGAGCTGGCCGCTGCCTCGCCAGCGGGCCGTCTGCGCTTCCTGCACGTCCCTGCCTTGTTGCTGCACGGATCGGACGACACCGTCATCCCACCGACCGAGTTGTTGTGGTTGCTGCGCGACGTGCCGAAGGAATATCTGGTCAGCGCACTCATCAGCCCTGCCATCAGTCACGTGGAGGTCGGCAGTAAAGCCAGCCTGTGGGACAAGCTGGCGCTTGTACACTGGATGGCAGTGTTGATACGTGAAGCGCGAAACACTGCCGCAGGCACGGCACCGAAATTGCCATAAGCCAGGGCCATGGTCACACTCGACGACATCAAGCGCGCGCAGCAACGATTGCACGGCATCGCCGTCCGCACACCACTGATCGCCTACTTCCCGCCCGCGCAGAAGGCCGCCGCAAATCCCGAAGGCGATGCCGACCGCGGTCAGCTTTTTCTGAAGCCGGAGAACTTGCAACCCATCGGCTCCTTCAAGCTGCGCGGCGCTTACAACAAGATCGCGTCGCTCACCGACGAGGAGCGGCAGCGCGGTGTCATCTCGTACTCCAGCGGCAATCATGCGCAAGGTGTGGCCTACGCGGCGCGCGCGCTCGGTGTAAAGGCGGTCATCGTGATGCCGCGCAACGCGCCCCGGCTCAAAGTCGACGGCACGGCCGCGCTCGGCGCGGAGATCGTCACCGTCGGTCCAGCCTCGACCGAACGCCTGCACAAGGCGGAAGAACTCGCGCGGCAGCACGGCTACGTCATCGTTCCGCCGTACAACGAAGAGCAGATCATCGCGGGGCAGGGAACCGCTGGCCTGGAAATTCTGGAGGACTGTCCCGATGTCGATCTGGTGCTGGTGCCCAGCGGCGGCGGCGGATTGATCAGCGGCATCTCAGCGGCGCTGAAGCTGAGTGGTTCGCACGCGAGGATTGTCGGCGTGGAGCCGGAGCTGGC
>PLBD01000397.1 GCA_003135315.1 Acidobacteriaceae bacterium
AGCGCAGGGCTTCGATGGGATCGAGGCGCGAGGCTTTGATGGCGGGCAGCATGCCGCTGACCAGCCCCACAAGGATCAGGATCACCGTGGCCACGACGACGGTCGAGGGATCGATGATGAGGCGGATGTCGGCGGCTTCCGCGTTCTTGGCTACCGCACTGTAGAAGGTTATTCGCCCTACTCCGATCGACACTGCATAGGCCAGCACGATTCCGGCGATGCCGCCGACAAAAGTGATGGCCAGCGCTTCAGCCAGGAACTGGAAGAGGATGTCGCGGCGGCGTCCGCCGAGAGCCTTCTCCACACCAATTTCGCGCGTTCGCTGTGTGACCGACACCAGCATGATGTTCATCAGCCCCACACCGCCGATGCCCAGGGTCAGCGTGCCGATGAAGCCCAGCAGAATCTTCAGTCCGGCGGTGATGATTTCGAACTGTTTCAACTGCTTCATCATGTTGTAGAGGTGGATGGCACGCTTGTCGTCGGGATTGAAGTTGTACTGCTGAGCCAGCGCGCCGCGCACTTGCTTTTCGACCAACTCGGAATCGTTGCCTTCGTAGGACACCCACATGCCATCGAGATAGTGGGTATCCTTGAAGTCGCTCATGGTGCTGAAGGGGACGTAGATGGTTTTGTTGACGCTGTCGTCGCCTTCCTGCATGTGAGGAGCGAGCACGCCGACCACCTGATAGCTGATGCCGCCAATGCGGATGTTCTGGCCGAGCGCATACTCTCCCGAGAACAGCTTGAGCTTGGCTTCGGAGCTGAGAACGGCAACGCGCCCGCGCGAGCCTTCGTCATCTTCGTTGAGCAGGCGTCCTTCTTCGAGGTGCAGGGCCAGAATCTGGAATATGCTGGGGTAAACGCCGTTGATGGGAAGATCATAGGTGCGGACGTCGCGCTGCACGCTGACCGTCTTCTCCTCCAGCGGCGTGATGCGATTGACCAGCGGCGCCGACGCCTGGATGCGGTCGAGGTCATCGAGGGTGAACTTGACTTGCGTGCCGGCTTTCTGGCCGCCGGCCTGCTGCGAGGTGCGGCCGGGAAAGACACCGATAATGCGCGTGCCCCAGTTGGCAAAAATAACTTCGATGGCGCGGCCAAAGCCAGCGCCGTAAGCCAGTAGGAGAACCACGGTGGCAATTCCCCAGGCCATGCCCAGCATGGTGAGCGCGGTGCGACGGCGGTTGTAGCGCATGGCTGCGTAGGCTTGTGTTAGTAGATCGCGCGTCATAATTGGCTACCTATGCTCGCTATTCGCCTTTCGCTTTTCGCCAGATCGCAGTTGGCATCTTTTGGCGAAGAGCGAAAAGCGAGGAGCGAAAAGCGTCCTCACTCCTGCCTCAAGGCGTCAACCGGCTGCAGCAGGGCAGCCTTGCGGGCGGGATAAATCCCCGCGATGATGCCGGCCGCGGCCAGCGTTCCAATCGCCAGCGTGGCCGACATAAACGACATGGTGGGCGGATCGAATCCCGGGACTTCGCCAACCCCGCGCATCAGGAACATCAGCAATCCCGCGCCGGCCATTCCGATGCTGCCGCTCATCAGCGTGAGAAACGCGCCTTCCAGAAAAAACTGTAACAGGATGCTGCGGTTGGTAGCCCCCAGCGCCTTGCGCAGGCCAATCTCGCGGGTGCGCTCGCTGACGGCAACCAGCATGATGTTGATGATGCCGATGGCGCCCAGGGTCAGGGTTACCAGACCGACTCCGCCGAGAAAGAGGTCCATGGCGTCGAAAATCTTGCCTACGGTCTCGGAGTTTTTGATGGTGTCCCAATCTTCGAAGGCGTCTTCGTCATGCCAATCGAAGCCATGATTGCGGGCGATGATCTTGCGGACTTCCTCGCGCGCCTGCGCATGCTCCTGGCGAATGCGCGGGCGATAGTTGATGAACGAGACCGCGTCCTCCTGGCCTTCCTTGGTCAACGGGAAGAACTGCCGCATGGTGCTGAAGGGCATGAAGACGCGGTTGTTGGTGGAGTTGTCGTCGCCATGGCCCACGCGCTGGACAACGCCGATGACTTCAAAACGAATTCCGTTGAGCAGAATGGTGGTGCCGACTGCCTGGCGGCCGGAGTAGAGATTCTTCATCATCTCGTCGCCCAGCACGGCAACCAGGCGTTTCTGCGATTCGTCATCCTGATCGAACCAGCGTCCGTCGGCAAGTGGCAAGTAACGGATGACGTTGTAGTGCGGCGGAACTCCGCTGACCTCGCCGTTGGAGTTGTTGTAGGCGCTGACCTCGCGGATATCCAGCCGCGACAGCACCGGAGCCGCAGCGCGCACGTGCGGCGCTTCGCGCAGACTGTCCTGGTAATCCTGCTCGGTGAGGTTGTAGCTTCGGCCCGAGCTCATGTTACCGGCGACGGCGGGAGCGCGTCCGGGAAAGACGAACATGATGTCTTCGCCCAGCGAGTTCAACTCGCGGCGATTGCCGGAACGGAAGCCCTCGCCCAGTCCGACCAGTAACAGCAGCGATCCCACGCCCCAGGCGATGCCGAACATCGTGAGAAAGGAACGCAGCTTGTGCGCCCACAGGGTGCGCAGCATCTGGCGGAGAATCTCGAAAAACACCATGGGACGCAGGAGCTCCTTGGCCGTTCAACCTAATCTCATGTACGTGGCTGTGCTTATCTTGGTTCCACCAAAGGTGGAGTGACCAAATATTGGACACTGCTAAGTTCCGAAAGGATAGCAAGTTAGAGATGAGTGCTCATTTACGGTATGCAAAGTTGATGAAAATCGTGGGAATCGGCTCGGTCGCGCTCCAAAAACAGGACGAGATTGTTTATAGTAGAAGCAACACCAGCTGCAAGCAGGGTGTAATTTTTCAGGGTTCCAGGAGTCAAGTAAAGATGCCGAAAGCACCACGGGAAAACGACAGCGCAGCGCCCAAGAAACGCACCCGCAAAACCACGCCGAAGGCCGGTAATGGCGCCCATGCGGACAATGGAATTGGCGCTTCAGCGCAGTCCGTAACCGTCTCGCCGGAAATTGCCCATGAGACTCGGGTCGCGTCCAGCATCGAGGAGCAGATCCGGCAGCGCGCCTATGAGCTGTATCAGCAACGTCACGGGCATGACGGTTCTCCGGAGCAGGATTGGCTGCGGGCGAAGGAAGAAATCTGCGGCCGGGAAGCGATTCACAACTAGAGCAGACCAGACAGTGAGTATGGGCAAAGTGCGATCGCAATTGCGCATCGCAAGTTAGTTGCTTGCGCACGAGCGGCGGATCGACTACTATGACCGCCGTTGATCCCTGCCCGGGCTGCGCACAGCCGGACTAAAGGCATTAAAAGGCCGAATATCTTGAGCCAAGTTCTACTGGTCGACGACAATCCAGGGCAACTGAAGATCCGCGAAACTGTATTGCGAAACGCGGGGTTGGAAGTCTGCGTTGCCATGACGGCGGAAAGCGCGCTGGCCGCGCTGAGCGCCTTACAGGGAAGCGTCGGAGTAGTGGTGGCCGATCACATGATGCCCGAATGCAGCGGCGCCGAGTTGGTGCAGCAAATTCGCGGCAGCGGCAACTGGGTTCCGGTGATTATCCTGAGCGGTTTGGTGGAGGCGGAAGCGGAATACCAGGGACTGGAAGTGGTTTTCCGGGTCAAGCCGATCCCTCCTCTCGAACTGGTTGAACTGGTGCGGTCAAGTCTGAGCCGGCCCCCTGAATGCCGCGGAGCTGCATAGAAAGCCGGGCCAGACGACTTCAGTTGTGCACCCCTGGAGAACCGAGCATCTGCCCTCTGTGACTAAAGTCACATGGATTTGTGCGGTCCATCGCGGTATGCTTAGTGCAAGCAGTGCGGCCCCACGGCCGCCGCAGATGAAGTTGGAAGGGGTATCGTTCAATGTCTGAGCAGGGACGCAGGTACGTGCGTTTTGGCGCGGTGATGGCTGTCATTATTGTGGCCCTGGGCTATCTCGCTTATACCGGCGTGCAGGACAGCAAGAGCTACTACGTCACCATCAAGGAACTGAATGGCATGGGCAACAGCGCTTACAGCAAGCGCTTGCGGGTTGCCGGCAACGTAGAACCCGGCTCCATCAAACGCCAGGGTACCCATATTGAGTTTCAGTTGGTCGAGCAGGACCGCACCTTGCCCGTGGTTTACGCCGGCACCGAAGCGCCGCCCGATACCTTTAAGGACAACGCGCAAGCTCTGGCCGAAGGACGGTTCGGGCGCGACGGTATCTTCCACGCCACCAATCTGCAAGCCAAGTGCGCGTCGAAGTACGCTCC
>PLBD01000015.1 GCA_003135315.1 Acidobacteriaceae bacterium
TGGAGCCGCGTCTTTGTTGAGGGCGGCGCGCTTCATGCGGACATCGGCAGAGGAGCGGTTGTCACGCTCCCATTGGAAGAAACCGAACGCCGCTGGCGTGAGACAACGCCGCCCTGGCCCATTGTGCACACGGTCTTGCATGGCGTGACGCAGAATCAGATGATGGCCCGCCACCGCGCCAACCACGTGAACATTGCTTACGCACCTTCGGCAGAGGCTGCTGGAAAAGCTCTCGCGACCAAGGCCTCCATGTTCGCGGCGCTAGGCGTGACAGTGCATCTCTGCGGCGACGCATTGATTGCCTGAGACCTGGGAAAGCACGCTCACTGCTGGACGGTTTCCGCTGGAGGCAGGATTCCCATCTCCTGATAAATAGGCCGGATGGCGCGACGCACCTTGCGCAACTTCGTCCAAAACCAGGCCGCTCCCAGCAGCACGGCGGACCCGTTTGCGATCACCGTCCATGGCGCGCCGACCGCGTGCGCCATGGACCCGGCCAGCAGGCTGCCGAAAGGCGCCATGCCCACAAACGCCATAGTGTAGTAGCTCATAACGCGGCCACGCTTGTCTTCGCTCACGATTGTCTGGATAACCGTGTTGCTGCCGGCCATCCCTTGCATCATGCCCATGCCCGCAATCATGACCATGATCATTGAAAGCCAGAATACGTGCGACCAGCCAAATCCGATGAGCCCGAAACCAAATAGAGCCGCCGCCACGGGAATCATACGCACCAGGCCCAGCACGCTTTTGCGCGCGGCCAATGCCAGCGCAGAGAGAAGCGCGCCAACGCCCATTGCTCCCATCAGAAAGCCGAGTGTATGTGGGCCGCCATGCAAAACCTTTGCGGCAAAAATCGGCATCAGCACCACAAACGGCATTCCCATCAAGCTGACTATGGCAAACAGCAGTAGGATCGTGCGTACCGGAAGAAATTCCGACACATAAGTCCAACCTTCTTTCAGATCGGTAAACGTCGAGTTAACATGCCGCTTAACTGGCGCGATATTCAAGCGCATCATCAGTAATGAGGCGATAACCGCCAGGTAACTGATGCCATCGATAAGAAAGCACCAGCCTTCGCTTGTAACTGCAATCAACATGCCGGCCAGGGACGGCCCTACAAGCCGCGCCATGTTGACCATGGACGAGTTAATTGCGATTGCATTCGAAAGGTCGCGGCGGTCCTCGACCATCTGCACCATGAAGGACTGGCGCCCGGGCATATCGAATGCATTGATGATGCCCTGCATGACGCTGAGAGCCAGAACCCAGCGGATAGTGATGTGATGCGAGAGCGTTAGGCCGGCCAGCGCGAGCGACTGAATCATGGATAAGGTCTGCGTCCAGACGAGCACTTGTCGACGATCGAGGCGGTCGACCCAGACGCCGGCAAGAGGGGCGAAAATGAAGGTTGGAATCTGCCCTGCGAAGCTGACCGTGCCCAGCAGGAGCGCCGATCCCGTCAAGCGAAAGACCAGCCAGCTAGTTGCGATCCGCGTCATCCACGTGCCGATGAGCGAGATGCTCTGGCCGCCGAAGAAGAGGCGGAAGTTCCGATGCCTCAGTGCGCGCCATGCGTGCGACGCGCCGGAAGCTTCGGTCGTTTCCCCGCGTGCGTTGTCCTCGCTAGTATTCAAGGGCACTTTATTCCCCGCAAAGTTTGCCTGCGATTTTCTATCCGCGATTTTATTGGCAGAGCCGCTCTGCTAGGAGAGGAGCCCCAGTTCCCTCAGCAGAAAGGCATAGTCGAACGCGATCTCTTTCAGATAGTCGTACCGCCCGCTGGCGCCGCCGTGGCCGGCTTGCATGTTAGTCACCAGCAGTAGCGGATTGTTATCGGTCTTCAAGGTGCGAAGCTTGGCCACATATTTGGCAGGCTCCCAATACATAACCTGGCTATCGTGGAGCGAGGTTTTCACTAACATCGCCGGATAACTGGCCGTCTTCAGATTGTCATAGAGCGAGTAACTCAGCATGTAGCGGAAATAAGTCTCTTCGTTGGGGTTGCCCCACTCCTCATACTCTGTCACGGTAAGCGGAAGCGACGCATCCAGCATCGTGTTCATGAT
This sequence comes from Acidobacteriaceae bacterium, assembly GCA_003135315.1. GTDB lineage: Bacteria > Acidobacteriota > Terriglobia > Terriglobales > Acidobacteriaceae > Bog-257. Next base: position 2,073 of record PLBD01000015.1, read on the forward strand.
GTCCACGAAGGGCACTTCGCAAAGCACCACCTTGAACAGGTCCGGCCGCATATTGGTCACCGCGCCCATCAGCAGGCCGCCCGCGCTTCCGCCTTCGATGCCTACCTCGCCGCGCTTGCCGAAGCCCTGCGCCAACAGTCCGTCGGTCGCATCAATGAAGTCGGTGAAGGTATTCCGCTTGGTCATCATCTTGCCCGCATCGTGCCACGCCTCGCCAAGCTCGCCGCCCCCGCGGATATGCGCCACCGTGGTTACCACGCCTCGGTCCAGCAGCGGAAGACGCGTGACAGAAAACGTATCCGGCATGGGGATGCCATACGAGCCGTAGCCATAAACGAACAGTGGATTCTCGCCGCTCTTGAACTTATCTTTGCGATAGACGACGGTCACCGGAATCCCGACACCATCGCGTGCGCGAATAAAAAGCCTCTCGACTTTATAAAGGGACTTATCGTAACCCGGCACCTCCTGCTGCTTCAGCAGAGTCGAAGTCTGCTTCTTGACGTCGTATTCAAAGGTTGAGTTAGGCGTGATCGGCGATTCGTAGTTATAGCGGTAGTTATCGCTGTCGAACTCCGCGTTATTCGCCGCGCTCAAGGAGTAAGCAGGCTCCGGAACATCAACCGTGTGCTCCTCCTTGCCGTTCATCGAGACGACCCGCAGCACGGGCAGCCCTTTAACCCGCTCGGTAACCACGTAGAAATCCTTGAATGTGTCCACGTCCTCAATCGGCACGTCCCTGCGGGCGGCAACCAACTCTGTCCAATGCGCTTTGCCGGGAGCGGCCACCGGCGCGGTCACTATTCGATAACTCGGGTCGGTATCGTTGGCGCGAATATAGAAGACGCCGTTGGCTTCGTCGGCGTAATACCGAACACCTTCCATGCGCGGTTCAATCAGCTTCCAATCTCCATTCGGAGTATCCGAGGCAAGAAACCTTTCTTCGCTGGTAACATGACTCCCCGACTCCATCACAAGA
>PLBD01000021.1 GCA_003135315.1 Acidobacteriaceae bacterium
AACGGCCGCAGCAGGAGACCAAGCCGGCTCCCCAACAACGGCCGCAGCAGGAGGCAAGACCGGCGCCGCAGCAGCAGGCCAGACCGGCGCCTCAGCAACGGCCGCAGCAGCAGGCGAATAAGCCTGCTCCTGCGCAACAGAAGCAGCGGCCTGACGACAAGAAGCAATAGTAGAGGTCGTTTACTGCTTCAGCCGTGATTCGACGAATGGGCGGGGCTTTCTGCTCCGCCCATTTGTTCAGCACGCAGAGGTCGCGGATGGTGGGCAATCCGGCCTTGGAGAGAACTGCCGTGAATCAGCGGCCGGGGAACACGGTCCCGTTAATGTCTCGTCGGCTATGTACAATCGGCTGGACGAAATAAGCCTCACCAAGAATCGCCCACCGTCGACGGAATCAATACGTACGTTATCTCGCGCGTGGGCGCTTCGCTGGGACTGAAGGTGTTGTCGACGCCTTAATTCGTCTCCTTCCAGAGCCCTTTGTTTGAGGGCAGGTCACTGATTGACCATGCAAGAGCAGGCGAACTATCTTTCTTGGGCCTCATCGATTCGCGTCCGCCCTGGCCCGCGGCGAGAACTAATGCAGGGGGAGTTGCACCCGTACTGACTGCGAAGACTTGCACCCGCGCGTTCGCCGTATCAGCGACGTAGATGCGGTTGTCTGCATCGACCCACAATCCTCTGGGAGCAAGAAACTCTCCAATTCTGCTGCCGGATTGTCCGAACGTACCTATCGGGGTTCCATCCGGCTTGTACACGCCGATGATGGACTTGGCAACATAGCTGATGTAGATGTTTCCGTCGTTATCTACAGCCAGACCGTTTTCTCCAGCAAGCCCGACAACAACGCGATAATACCCAATGCGGGTGCCGTCGAAATCCAGGACTTGAATGCGTGTCCCCTCCGTATCCAGAACCAGAATTCCGCTGTCGCTTACGGCGATCTGTGTCGGAGAGACGAATTCTCCGCTGCCTCTGCCATGCCTGTCCGTGCCCACACGTTTCAAAACGTTGCCTTGCAGATCGAGGATAAACACGAGATTGCGTGGGGTATCCGTGAGGTATAAACGGCGGGCCTTGCGGTCAATTGCAATTCCGGTTGGACGTTCATACATATTCTCGCCTTGGAAGTTCCCGATATAGCGGATGAATTGCCCGGACTGGTTGTACACCAGCACCATTCCCGCCTCGGAATCGGCGATGTAAATGTTGTCTTCGGCATCCACCGCAACTCCAGCGGGCAGTTGCAGTCTGCGACCTTCATCCCCCAGGATGCTGAACGAAGTCTTGCCGTTAGGGTCAAACACATGTACGGCCCGCAGGTCGGGATCNNCGCCCATAAACAAAGGTCACTACAGTATCGCGAATGTTTACCAGGTTGGATTGCGGGTGCGCGATTTTCGTGGCATGGGCCGGGGGCGCGAAATCTTCTACAACCTCGCGGGCCGGAAGAATCATCCACGGAGGAGCCTCGGTCTGCGTTGCCGCGCTCTCGCCTACGACTGAGGTGGACCTAAAGCTTGAACTCTGCGCTTCAAGAGCGCGACCGAACTTTGACGGCTTCTTATATTGTGCAGTGGCACAAAACGTACCAAGATATTCCAGTTCGAGACCGTCTCCCAGGCTCGCTCGCGAGAAGGCGCCAACATTCTGCGCAGGTGGCTCAAGGAGCAACAACCCGTCCCGGCCGGTGACAGATGGGACGGCTTCCTCACGCGTTTGACCGAGAGCGTAGTGGGTCATCAGGAGCGCCAGCGCAAGCCCAACTACAACCCGCGCCTCAGCCCATGCCGGGTGCGCGCTTCGGCCGAAAAGCAAACTCCGCAATCGCGAAATAGCGCGCATTTAGCTTACCCTCAAGTACACATCACGATTGGAGCATTCGCGGCGGGCGGTGTGCTGCTCAGTAGTGCTCACTTTGGCGGTAAATCAGTTCGGAATTCTCGGAAGAGCTCTCACTTGGCGGTACACTCCACCGGAATAATGCGGCAGCCGGTGGCATTGCGTCCGAGTGACGGAGACAACCATTCCTTTGATTTGAATGGGGAGGAAGGTATACCTTGTCAAGGTAACCGAGGAGACCGCTTTGAGCAAACCTGAAGACCTGGTGCAGGGCACACTCGACCTGCTTCTGTTAAAGATCGTGGCCTTGGAGCCACTCGGCAATTCTCACGATTGTTCCCGCACAGGGGCAGACTTTCACGGTCCTGCACAATTTCACCGGAGCCGTGGAGGCAGCCCATTCGGGAGCCTCGTCATGGAACGTACCGGGAGCATTTATGGCGTCGCCACGTATGGCGGCAACTCCTGCCCGGGTCTCTCCTACAACAGCGGCTGCGGTGTCGTTTCAAAATGAAGCGCACCGGCGGTTGAACATTCATTTACTTCTCCCGAGCCAGCTCCTTGCCGATCGCTTGCAATTCCTGCCGACGCTTCTCGGTGGGCTTGGGATAAGCCATTTTGAGGTCCTCGAGTGCATCGAGGACAATGCGGGAAACAA
>PLBD01000552.1 GCA_003135315.1 Acidobacteriaceae bacterium
GCGGATGTTCGGCGTGATGGACCTGAGCTCCGGCTTCGAGGGCTGCCGCTTTGCCATCGGCCTTCGGAACAGCCATGACAAGAGCTTTCGGCTGAGTTGCACCGTTGGGCTGAGGGTCTTCGTTTGCGAGAATCTCGCGTTTCACGGGGAATATACTCCCGTGCTCGCGAAGCATTCCAAACACTTCTCACTCGAAGACAGCCTGGCCATCGGCGTCGATCGGATGCAGAGGAACTTTGGGCCTCTGAAGCAACAGGTGGACGAGTGGCGTGCGATGCAGTTGTCCACGGCTTCGGCAAAGCTGCTGATCTACCAGGCGTTCATCGAGGAGGAGTCTGGGTTTCCCAAGCACCTGGCCCGGCGGGTCCACGATCTCTACTTTCAGCCCGTGCATGAGGAGTTCCAGCCGCGGACCATGTGGAGCTTGTCGAACGCCTTCACGAGTGCCTTCAAGGAGCTGGAGCCAATTCCCCAGTACAAGGCGACGGCGAAGCTGGCGGGCTTTCTGCAATCCGTCCGTCCTCAGTAACCCCTACCGCAATGTCGGCGTACGGTTCTTAAGTTGCGTCAGCTGCCTCAGCTCATTGGAGAACTGGACAGTGGAAGGGACCGTGCGCCGCCAATTGGCGGCTTGAATTCCATCATCGTGTGCCAAGACATGGTCATGATGTTGGCTCGTCCCTTGTGGGCGGTTGTGACCAGTCTGACCGGCCCAGGCTCAAGCAGACCGCAGACCTTAGTGATAAGCTGCAACGTCACCGTCGAAAGTTTCGCAGAGGACCTGATGATAGCTCTCCGGAAGTTCCACGCACTCGCTTTCGTAGTGGTCTGTTTTTGCAGTTTGCCCGTATTTCCCCAGGGCAGCGGAACGACAGGGGCGCAGCCAATGTGCGAGGAACTCGCTCAGTTGAAGTTGCCCTCGGCAAAGGTCACGAGTGCCGCACTCATACCGGCAGGCAAGTTTTCCGGTCCTCCGGCCGTATTTACCGGCCAAGACCTGTCGGCGTTCTATAAGACGCTCCCCGCTTTTTGCAGAGTGCTGGTCCAGGCCATGCCCACTGCCGATTCCGACATCAAGATAGAAGTCTGGATGCCGGTTTCCGGCTGGAACGGGAAGCTATACGGAACTGGCAACGGCGGTTTTGCCGGGCTGATTGATCACCATCAGTTGGGTACGGCAGTGAGTCGCGGCTATGTTGCGGCCGGCACGGACGCCGGGCATACGGGCACTCCGATTGACGCCGCCTGGGCACTCGGGCATCCGGAGAAGGTGATCGACTTCGGACACCGAGGCATTCACGAGATGACAACCGCGGCGAAGGCGGTTGCCAAAGGTTTTTACGGTCGCGAACCGCAGCGGTCGTACTTCTTCGGCTGCTCTGACGGCGGTCGCGAGGCGCTTATGGAGGCGCAGCGCTACCCGGAAGACTACAACGGCATCGTGGCGGGCGCCCCCGCGAACTACTGGACCGCCCTGCTTTCGACCGCCGTCTGGGATACTCAGACGCTCACCGTCGATCCCGGCAGCTTCATTCCTCAGACGAAGATTCCAGCCATTGCCAACGCAGTGCGTGCCGCCTGCGATTCGCTCGACGGCGTGAAGGATGGAGTGCTCAACGACCCCCGCCAATGCAAGTTCGATCCCAGCACGATCGTCTGCAAGACCGGTGAGGACTCGGACAATTGCCTGACAGCGAAACAGGCGGCAGCACTGAAGGCAATCTACGCGGGGCCAAAGGATTCACAAGGTCGCACTGCCTTTCCCGGTTATCTGCCGAGCGCGGAAGAAGGACCGGGAGGCTGGGGCACGTGGATTACAGGTCCGGCTCCGAACAAGAGCCTTATGGCGTTCTTCGGTACGGGCTTTTTTTCCAACATGGTGTACGGCAAGGCGGACTGGGACTACAAGACCTTCACCTGGGATGCGGGCCTGGCCGCGGCGGAACAGAAGACGGCAGGCGCGCTGAACGCGACCAGTGCCGATCTCTCTGCGTTCAACATGCGAGGCGGCAAGCTGATTCTGTACCACGGATGGAACGATCCAGCCATTCCGGCCCTGAACACGATCAACTACTATCAGGAAGTGACCAGGGCGATGGGCCAGCAGACTGCCGACGGCTTTGTCCGTCTGTACATGGTGCCGGGGATGCAGCATTGTGGTGGAGGCCCGGGCGCGGACGACATATTCGGCGGAGATGGCGAGGCGGACAAAAATCCTAAGAAAGACATTCGCCTCGCGCTGGAGCAGTGGGTGGAAAACAATGTTGCGCCCGGCACGATGATAGCGACAAAGTATGCGGGCAGTGAGGGTGAGCGTCATGCGGTGATGACACGGCCTCTTTGTCCTTACCCGGCATCGGCACAGTACAAGCAGACGGGCGATCCCGCCGATGCAGCGAGCTTTGCCTGCTCGAAAAAATAGCTGATGCGGAGACGGCGGGTTTCACCACTTAAACGAACTGTCGGAAATTGAGCCTTAGACAACGGAAGTGTTCTTTTCGCCATGCGTGGGCTCCTTCCTCGTATCCCTGTGGGCGCCGTCCGCTGGTTCATGCAATTCCCAGTATCCAGCCCTCAACGTGCGCTGCTTCGAGCTCTGCAGGCGTGAGAGCGGGAGCCAAGAAATTCGCCAGCGTACCCGCAAGGTCAGAGCGGCGCATCCATTCCGCAGCGGAAAATGCGTCGTGTTGGTCGTCGGTACGATTCTCCTGCGCAAAGCCTCGCCTCCAAAGCGATGAATAGACTTCTGCAACAACTGACCGTCCCGGAGGGACATCCCAGCCATCGAAAGGCCAAAAGTGCGCGGTGGTCACCTGCTGGCGGATATACCGTAGCCACGGCAGCCCGGCATGGGTGGACTTTGCCACTGAGCCCGGTACATCGAAGTGGAAAACAGACTTTGCTCCGGCTCTTTCTTCTGTGATGCGCCTCCACCGAGAGCTCCCACAACGAGCTGCACCGTTCCCATGAAGGCCATCGCGCACAAAATCAACGTAGATGTCCTCGTCCGTTGGCCAATGCCGCTGAAAATCGTCGAGAAATGTGGGCCAATCGTGCGCAAGTCGGTATTTCTCGAAATACTGCAGCGGAAACGAAAAGCCGTGGTCTATCCCAACCAGGGTTGGTTGCTTTTCTGAAAGGCGTTTCACCAGCCATTCGGCGATTTCTCGCCGTGTCCAGTATTTGCGTAGGCTGGGTGGCGGCGGCACCTCAGAGGGAGGTCCGTTTCGGTCCGCCATGTAAACGCGCAAGTCCTGGAGGCTCGATTTCGGCGTCTCTGCGCCGGAATAGTCGATACCGATATACCGATCGAAAGCCGGCAGGCCACTCATGGCGGTGCGCTCCCGTTGGCGCTATTTCCAACAACTAAACAGGTTATACGCTATGCGAAATGCGTAGCGGCTAGCCGCTCGATTCGGTTGGCAGCCTCTGGTGCTCCGCCAAATTGGCGCATGGATTCTGCGACTCGGCGAGCAGAGCTGCGATAGCCACGCTCGTCCAACACACGGCGCACCTTAGCGCTGAATTCGGCTACGTCGATGTACTTTTCACCATTTGCGCCGTCCATAGGCATCACAATCTCGCCGGCGCCTAATGCCACCAGACGACGGGCGTTGCTCTCGCGCTCCGTGATGGTCGGGATGATCACCGCCGGTGTGCCGGCGGACAGCCCGGTCATGACCGAGCTGTGGCCGCCATGATGCACCATGAGATCACAGTGCGCAGCCATGGCAGGACCCGGCACATAGGCGGCGTGATGGAAGTTCGCCGGCAGAGCACCGAACTCCCTGGGTACGTCCTGGTAGCCAGTTGTCAGCACAACTTGCACGGGGGCATCAGCCAGCGCCGCGATTGCCGCGCGAATCACCACGATCGAGTCAATAGGGGTGGGAGCATCGGCGTACCGGGGGTTGCCGGAGTAGACCCAGATCACGGGTTTGTCGTGACCGAGCGCAAGGACCCAGTCCGGCAGCGTCGCATTCCGGGAATGACATAAATCCGCTCTAGGGGACACCCACATACGTTAGCCAGTTCGACAAGCCAATCGTATGCCGCGTCGTATTCTGCCTCCAGCCCCGCGTAAGCAATGTCGCCGCTGACAAGTATCGCTCCGACCGGTCCGAGTTCTTGACAGCGCGCCCGAGCGTCCTGAATAAGCCGCGTACGAAATGGCCGATCAGGATCCATCGCTGAATCGCAAATGGGGTAGCGAAAGTGAATGTCAGATACATTTAGGAGAAGCATGTAACTAAGTCATCCCATTGATCGCGAAGATGAGATTCGAGCTGTCCGGTCCTGTTCGCATTACTTGTCCTCTGGAGCGCTTTTGCTGTTTACTTCCCGCTCAAGCCCCGTCAGGGTTGCCATAATCGTATCGAATGTAAGCGGTTCACCAAAGATCATATCCTCCATGTCCCGGTAATCCCTCTCCAGTGCTGCCATTCGTGTCTCTGGCGGCACCACGCGGAAGCTTCCGGGGCGCGCAAGGTCATAGCGAGCCCAGGCGGCAGGATAGAACGTCTCTTTGTGCCTCACAACCTGAGCCAGGAGTTCCATGTCGGCAAGAGCGTCAGCCCGGATAGGTCCTTCCGCCAGCATTGCAACATCGTAATAATGACGTGAATATCTATCGGGCATCCGTTTTTCCTCCGGGCGGTGAAACTCCGCATGAAGGATTGTTGCTTTCTCCCAGAAGGTGCGCTTTGCGAGGAGCGCAACCACTCCGACCTCGCCTTCCGGAACCAGTTGCGAAAATTCCTCGGCGACGAAAGAGCGGATCGTGAAACGATCACGCGGCACGAATTCCGCATGGGTTCCGAGTTCAAGCACTACCTGGGGAACAACGTAACTGAGGCTTTTGCTACTCGCCGCCGGATACTGAAATCCGATCACATTCGGGTCCTGCTCGCTGACACGGAGGCTCCACCCCTCCCCTGCTCCGAGGATTTCATTGCACCGTGTCTGCAATGCGTCCAGGAATTCGCCGCCGATATACCGCTGACACTCTGTCATCATTTCGGCGAGGATGGTGGCCCGCCTCGTTTTTGAGAGTTCCTCGCGCCTCGGGTCCCGCTCTCCGGTAAAACGAAGAGCCTCGTAATCCACAGCCAAATCGATGTCCTCGGAGAACCGGTTTATCGCGTGGAAGATTTTCGACAGCGATGTTCCGCCTTTGAAGAGGAGCCGGTCCGAAAGGGCCTCGATTGAGAACAGCTGCTTCAGCACCCAGCAGACCCAGAAGTCTTTTTCAATAATCGCCTCGGGCAAGCCCTTGCGATCCGCTGTCTCAGCGAACACTTCCGCGCGCTTGTCAGCAGCCATCCGGGCAATCTCGTTCACGCAGCTTTCTCCGCGATCTCTTTCGCTACTTCGTAAATCCAGTCCACGCCGAACTGCGTGTATTTCACGAGCTTGCGCTTCTCCGCCGGGGATAACGCCGCCCGCAGTGTCTCGATCTCGCGTGGCCCCACGCCGTCTTTGCCAAGATGGCGCAGCGCCTGAACCACGAGCGCGAACTTCCCCTCAAGCCCGGTCATCACCTTTGGGCGGGCATGTTTGAAACGGATGCTGCGGCGTCCGATCTGCACGTCGTTAGTGGGGCCATCGGTTAGGTAAATAATCTTCGACGGCACCTGTGTCGACAGGCCGAGCAGATTTGCGGCCCAAGCGCCCTCGGGCACGATTTTCCATCGCTGCCTTCGGGCTATGGCGCGCGCCGCCTCGTCGATGTCCGGGCTCAATTTTCCGCCGAGGGCCGGATTGACTCTGGGCATGTCATAGAGCCCACGCCGGACACGACGAATTGTGCCGCTTCGGGTCAGGCTCGTCAGGGCCATATCGACCGTGCCCCGGCTGCCAATGTCCATAAAGTCCTTCGCCGAGAAGGCTTTCCCAGCGCCAAGGCGCTCAATCCGCGCAACTATCTGATCCCGCATGGTTTGCATACGACGACTCTGTTCTTGTATTTAGAAAAAATATACTACTTTTTCTAAATCCATTGCAAGCCTTTTCGGACGGGTCGGTTTTCTTCAGTATTGTGAGGGTGTACGCTTCGGTGTCAAAACAAGCCCCTTCAAAAGGTAGCTCTTATGGGACCTGTCAGCCTACGAGTACGGTATCGACCTCTCCGGATCGGCTGGTGTATCGGAACACAGAGCCTTGACGACTTCAGCACTGCCGTCGCTCTATCCCACGTCTTTTGGGGCGGTCGCTTCAATCCAATTATTCCCACTTACGATCGCCAGCTTGCGAAAGCTCTTATGGCCGCTTTCAAGGTCGACGCCCTTTACAATGTCTCCGGGAGCGCGGCGGTCGACGCCTTCATTAATGATTTCCCTTACATCAAATGGCCTGATTTCCGCCCTGCCCTTTTCGTCGACCATTCCTCCGGGAAAGACCCCACGCTTCTCAACGTTGCCCATCCGGCCCAGCATTTGTTTGAAACACATGTCGATCGCCGCGAAAAGCCTGCCATTGATGCGGCCCTCTACCAATGGACCGACGCCGATCCCCTACGTTTCGTGTTCCACGCAACCTTCGGAAACTACCCTGCAGAAACTGTAACCGGCCGCGACTACTCCAAGCTGTTTCAGAAGGCCTTTGCAGCAGCACCCATACCCATCAGTCCGACGGAGCTGCTTCCCGCCGATCTATTCCGCAAGCTAACGCCAAACCACCTGACGACTGTGGAACTCGAATCGGCACATCCATATTTCTCGACTTGGAGCGAGCCCGGCTTTTATTACGGCAATGCCCTCGACTTTGCCGACCTCGCCAACTTCTGGAATCTCCGGGCGTGCGATATTGAGTTATTTTTCTATGACCCGAACCACGCCGTTCGCCTGCAACCCTTCGTAAATGTCTATGCGGAAGTCCTGCGCAGCAGGCCGAAGCGTAGTCATTTACCCGGCTACATTACTGTCTGGATGAAAGACCGCGACTTATCGACAGACCTTTCCGTTTTCGGTGCTGGAGTTTCACTCAGTACTTTTGACTCCGGTCTCTTCAACGGTCTCAATCTTAATCCGCCGATCATGGGCTTTTCGGACAAATCGGCTCTCGGCACAACTACGAACGACAATCTTGGCACCTCGGTAACATTTCAACTTCCAGAAAAACCCTTCTTCTCTGACACCGAGCTCCATTCCCAGATGGTGGTTGTTTCAGTATCAGCGCCCAACATCGATAACGCGATGCTGACACCTCCTTACGTTCCGCAGCTCAATGAGTACTACGGCCGAAAGGCGTACTTCCACTACAACAAGGCCCGCGCCGAACGCGGGAGTCTCGGCATCATCCAAAACGTTACCAGCGAACAATTGACACTCAGGGCCCTCCCTTTTACAGAAGTGCTCTGCAATATATTCGAGACATTCGGAATAAAGGCCAAGCCCAGTCCTGCCGGGTTGGTCAGTGCACGTTTGATCGACCAAATGGGCGGTCTGCAGGGATGCAGGGTGTTCAAGATCGCCGGTGTGCGATCCCTCATTAAGAAATATCGCCCCACAGACAGTTTTGAGCGTACGGAAGCCGTGACGATGATCGGCGACAATGATCCCGTCACCCATCATCCGCGTTTCGACGCTTACAAGCACTTATTCATAGAAGCCAGAGAGAAACCAGACCTCAAACCAGAAGACGCATTTTTATACCTGCTCAAGAGCGGCGTATTCCGTGCCGGGCTGAAGTTTGCGTGCCCGAATTGTCAATTGGACTTCTGGCTTTCGCTCGATGACTCAAGCTCCAAGACGCAATGTCCCTACTGCGGATTCGAATTCAATGTCCTCACACAACTTCGTGACCGAAACTGGGCCTATCGCCGTTCCGGTCTCTTCGGCCGAGAAGACAATCAAGGCGGTGGAATACCGGTTGCCGTCACGCTACAGCAATTGGACACGATGCTCCACGGACGACTTCTTGCCTATTCTCCTGGCATCGCACTCAAACCGGATACAGCCTCGATCGAAAACTGCGAAACGGATTTCGTCTTACTCGCATCGAGCTTCCCGCGTTCGGAGAAACCTCTGGAACTGGCAATCGCAGAGTGCAAGGACAGCGGCGGCGAGATTTCCGAGGAGGACGTGAGAAAACTTTCAAAAGTTGTTGAAGCTCTCCACGACAGCCCATGTCGGGTGTTTATCATCTTTTCGAAGTGCGGCCAATTCACGGACGAAGAGATTCGGCGCTGCAAATCAGCTCGCCGAAAACTCTTTGAGCATCAGGGGAAAATCCACTACGACAACAATGTCATCATGCTTTCAGCGCGCGAGTTGGAACCTTATGACATTTACGCGCGGGCAGAAAAACAGTTCAACATTAAGCCTTACGCCAACTCATTTGAGGACCTAGCCATCAATACGGCGAATATCTTCTTTGACCCGGTGTACTTGACACCTGAGCCGCCCGGTCCACCACCCACTGTTACTGGACCGGAAGGCAGCACCGGATCGTAGTCCTTCGACGCTGCCCCGCGCTCAACACCCGTTCTCTCAACAACTGCCCGTCGCTTGCCCCATTCGGTCTGCTGCGCTTCATCTTACCGCCTCTTCCGCGTGCCCCATGAACGGCGGGGTTACGGCACTTTAGCCGCCGTCGCTTGCCGTCAATGACGGATTTTGGCTCCCCTACCCCGCGAAACGGACTCCGTCCTGGCGCGGGGCAGTCACCCCAAAATCCTATGACTGCTGCGCTCTGATCGGCGGCAGGACGTGCCCTCTTTCGCCCCCGCCGTGGGGGTTACTCAAAACGAAAGAGGCACAACATGACGAAGACAGCAAAGCTCCGCCCCTTCCCGATCGCCTCTGCAAGCTTGTCAATAAGTGATTAGTCATATGGAGGAGAAACAATGTTCACTGAACTGATGCCATTGTTGCGCAAACGCAGGCTGCTTCTGACCATCTCCCTTGTTGAGGGCGATACGATCAGGGCTACCGTCGTTCCTCAGAAGGCGTCTGAAACCGACGACAACGCCCT
>PLBD01000528.1 GCA_003135315.1 Acidobacteriaceae bacterium
ATGAAGTTGAAGACGAAGCCCAGCTTGCCAAGTTCTTCCGGGAAGTGCTTCATCTGCGCATCCGTCATGCCGGTGGTGTCCCAACTGAACGAAGGCGACAGGTTATAGGCCAGCATCTTGTCGGGAAATTCCGCGTGAATGGCGTCGGCGAAGGCTTTGGCCTCCGCAAGGTTCGCGGTGGCGGTTTCCATCCACAAAATGTCCGCGAACGGGGCGGCGGCAAGCGACTTGGCGATGGCGTAATCCAAACCTCCCTGGACCTGGTAGTAACCCTCGGGCGTTTTGGCCAGCTCGGCGTCCCAGGGCTCGTCGATCGCCATCGATCTCGCTTTTTCGCGGGCGGCATACCACGATGCTCGCTTGGAGAAAGCCAGCCACTCGTCAATGCTCATTTCAAACGACTCACCTTCGCCGATGCGGAACTCCATCACATCGGCAACCATCTGCCGGTAGGTCATGAGCACGGCCGCTTCCTGCCATGCATCCAGGAAGAGCGGGATCACCTTGTCGAGCATGGTATCCACCAGCCCATCGTGGTTCTTCTTGTACGCCTGGGCGTTCTCCGCAATCAGCGGCAGCAGTCCGGTGGTTTCCAGCCATGCCGAGGCGTTGGCGTATTCGGCGTCCGACATGGCAAACATCATGTGGCCCCTTACTTCATCGACTCCGGCCTCATAGAACTTTCTCTGGAGAGCGAGGAATACGGCCTTGTAGCTCGGCACTTCCAGGTTGGTGACNNGCTTCGGCGTCGGTGCGCGCCACGATGATTCCGGGCACATTCATAACGTCCAGTTGGAAGCGCGCGGCATTGAGGCGCTGGATCTGGTCGTTCTCCGACACCAGCACCTTGCCGCCCTGGTGGCCGCACTTCTTAACGCCGGGCTTCTGGTCCTCGATGTGGTAACCGGGTACGCCGACCTCCACGAACCGGCGGATCAGGTTCCTGACGTGGGCGTCTCCTCCGTGGCCGGTGTCGGCATCCGCAATAATGAACGGCCGATAATCGATCTCGGGCGTGGCCGCCCGCTGTTCCGGCGTCATGCGGGAACGGAAAAAGAGTTGGTTCTTGTCGGCGGTGAGCAAGGCGCGCACGATCGACGCAGCCTCGTCCGGCACCTGGCTGAGCGGGTAGCTGGCCAGGTCAGCGCCGGGATCTTCGGTGATGCTTCCCTTGGCGGAAGTCGCCCAGCCGCCCAGGTAAATGCCTTCGATTCCAAATCGTTTGATGGTCACGGCCTGTCCGGGCGAGTAGGGACCGAAGGTCGTGATCGACTTGCCGGCCTCAAACAGCTCTCTGAGCCGGGCATAAAAGCTCTCGGCGGCGGCGCGCGCTACCGGGTAGTCGGCGGCTATGGTGCCTCTCTGCTCGACAACCTGGCGGGGTGAGTACAGACGAATAATTCCCGCGAACCTCGGGCTCGCAAACCACTCACTTACTTGTCGTACTTTCTCTTCGAAGGAATTCATCATTGGCTCCCAACTTCCCCAATCGGCTAAAAGTCTAGTCCTGCTGGGATCGACGACGGGAATGCTCGACCGCTAGAAGAAAGAGCAGCAGGGACCGCGTCGATCTGTATTCGATCCTGCCCCTCTGCAATACAGCTCAATATGAACTAAAAGCCGCGGGTAAGTCGGTGACCAACGTCACTAGAGGGACGATCAACTGCACCCCTTCCGCCGCCTCACCGGAACGCAGTTTTCAAGAGAGTGCAACCTCGATTTGCCCTTTGAGGGACAAGAAAAAGGCAGTGCCGTTTACGACACTGCCTTGACTTCGGGGCCTGGTATCGCGCGTGTCCAGTTGGAACTTAGCGCTTGAACCACTTCTTCGATCTGAGAAAACCCAGAGAGCCCAGGCCGCCCATCATCATCGCCAGGGTGCCGGGTTCAGGCACGGTGGATTGCTGGTACATGGTCACACCATCCAGAAGCGAAAACGGTGGAACGCCTGACGGCGTGCCGATGGCCAGGAAAGAGAGCGCTTCGCTGGAACTGGTGGCGGTGAAGGTAAAGGTCTGATACTCCCAGCCGGTAAAGCCGTGACTCGGGTTCTGCAGCACGACGGTGTAAAAACTCTCGTTGCCCAGGCTGACCTCCAACTGCTCGGTGGTGGCGCCGTTGAAGCCGAACTGCTGTGCCCCCGCCCACCAGAAGCCGACGGTGTAATTGTCCCCGGCGGTCAGGCCGTTAATTGTTTGCGTGAGCGGCTCGACTTCGAAGGCGCCATCAAGACCGAGAAAATTGCCGCCGTCAGGGCTGCCGGCTGGGAACCCGTTGTTCGAGCCGTTGCCCGGGCCCCAGAAGCTGACGTTGCCATACTGGCCATTCGAGCCGGTCGTGTCCCCCGTACCGTAAGCGAAAACGAAGTTGTAGCCGGTCGTGGTCCAACCAACTTCATTCGTGTTGTAGCCAAGCTGGCCAGGGCCGTTGGTTGTATCCTCGAAGCTGCCGTTGGTTACAAGGTTCTGCTGCGCTTGCGCCGAAAGAGCAAGGGCCAGAAACGCCAAGGCTGCAAAGCCTATCCCGGCTGACTTGCGAAGACGGCGCACTACCACTTCCTTGCTTGTGAGCATCAAAACTCTCCCCTCTCTTTTTTCTGTTAACTGATTTCTATATCTGTTAACCGAGCCATCCCCAACTGCGGTTCTGCCGGTATAGCGGTAGCTAATTGCAAGCCATCTCTGGCGAAAGTCCCGCCAGACTACAGGCGCTAGGAGATGGTGTCAAGAGATTTTTCCGGGAACTTGGCTCTTTCGCCGGGCAGGAAGGGTTGCACCAGTTGCTCCGGCAAACTAGGGGCCATAGTACCGTCAATGCCGTACTTGGTCGGCCACTGCTTCTTCGGCGCGTACCAGGTGCCGAAAAGCTTATCTATCCAGGGCAACATTGAAGCGTAGTTCTTGTTGACGTGCTCGTCGTTGGTATGGTGCCAATGGTGAAAGGCCGGAGTGGATATCAGCAGTCCCAACCAGCCGAATCGCCAGCGCAGATTGGCATGGATAAAGAAGCCCCATAGTGTACCGAGGAGCAGGATGAGCAACGGCACCACGTCCACTCGGTTGCCCATCATCGGTTGGGCCAGGCCTAAGGCGATCATGGGAACGAAGCCGCAGAGGCGGACGAAGACAATGTCCAGCGGATGGGCGCGGGTATTGACCAGCCAGTCGATCTGCTCCGCGCTGTGGTGGATTGCATGAAAGCGCCACAGGAAGGGAACTTCATGCGTCCAGCGATGCCCCCAGTAGAATCCGAATTCTCCTACCACCAGCGCCGCTGCCAGGCGCGCCCACAGCGGCAGGCCCGCTACCCGCGAGTGCAGTCCGTGCGGGATGACGTAGTGCAGGGCCCACGCAATTAATGCCATGGGCACAACCAACACCGCCTTGGGCAGGAGGCTGTTAAGGAAGTAATAGCCCAGATCTACCGTAAATGCCTTACGAAATACTTTCTGGGGATTAACCGCAAAGAGCCTTTCCAGCGGCACAAAAATCACCATCAGCAGCAACAACCAGATGACCAAGCGGACGATGTCCAGCGCGAACGGAGGCAGATGTTGTTGCAGCCACTGGACGATGTCCACAGGAATTTCCTTCTTGATTGGGAAAACGGCACCATAGTATACCCGTCTCGCCCGCTTCGGCGACACCCTGAACTTAATCGAAAGTGTATGGATCAGTCAGAGTTGGCGGACTTGAGCCCCAAACCCGGCAAGTTATTCAACGCGGGTTGCGGCTGGTGCGGCCGCCGGCTGGCGGCAGCCTGATGGCCTGCGATTACCCGTGCAACAGGTGGGCGATAGCATCGAGGAAGACTTGCGCGGGCTCACCTTTTGCCAGAAACCCATCGGCAAACTCAAGGCCGTCGGGTTTCTCCATAGCCGCAGAAACAATCAGCATGGGAACTTCCGGTTTCAGGTGCTTCATTTCTCTGGCAGTCTCGATTCCCGTCTTGCCACTTAAGAAATGGTCGGCGACTACCAACTCGATGGGGTTCTGCTTGAAAAGTTTCATGCCACCTTCCCCTGAACTGGCGGTCAACACTCTGTAGCCTTCACTACCGAGCAGCAGCTTTCTAACCCGCAGCGCAACTTCAGCGTCGCCGATACACAAAATGAGAGGAGGTTGTGCAGCAGTTGATGGAACCGGGTTCATGGCCCGTTCCTTATCTGCCCGCGAAGAACCTGCAGGCGTATGAGCGGTCTGGCTAGGCTCCGGCCAGCTCGTGAATGGCTGACATATTCTGGATCAGCAATGTGGAACCATGAAGCTCCGCGATCTGCCGTTTGCGAAACGTGGCCAGCGTGCGGGTAACCGTTTCGCGTGACATGCCGATGATTTGCCCTATCTCGTCGTGGGTCAGCGCTACTTTGATTCCGCGGGATTTGGCCAGGCCTGAATCGCCGTGCGACCAGTCCAGGATCAGGCGGGCAATTCGCTGGGACGAGGTGCTCATCGTGAACGAGCGGAGCTGCTGAAACACCTGCTGACACTCCCGGCTCAGATGTATGGCTGCGTGCATACAGGCTTCACCGTGTTGCGTCAGAAACCTCAGGAAATCGTCCCCTTTAACAAAGTTCAGTTGGCACGGCTGGCCAGTTTCCGCAGTCATCTCGTGTGCAACGCGAGACATGGTTGCGTTCAGCCCCAGCACCTCGCCGGGCTGCGCGATCTTCAAGATGAGGGTCCGGCCGTCCGTCGAGCTGGTTGATAATTTCACCCGGCCTCTACAAAGAATGTAAATACCACGGCAGGCCTGGCCTTCCACGAACAGAGTTGCGCCCTCTGGATATCCAATGGTGAACTTCAGCAGTTGGAAAGCTTCCATGACCGCTTTTGGCAGCCGGCAGAAGAAGCCCTCAGAACACAACTTGCAGGAGAGACAATCCTCGACCAGTTCCATCCCGTATGGTGAATGCATGCACCCTCGCTATCACGGAAACCCAGGTTGCGCGGAGCCAGTTGCAGTGGATGGTTGGGTAGGTGAGACTTGCTCCGGGGGCCGACTGCCACTGGCTCCGTGCTCGTATGATTCCACCAGAATGCAATGATTGGCCGGCACAAGTCTGGTCAATATCGCTCATCGCCGAATTGTTCTTGGAGCCGTCCGCCAGGATGGCGGGCAGGGTTCGTTCTCTGGATGTGGGATGCCCTGTGCGATGGCGTCTCACGCCGAATCCTTTGACTAGGCGCCTGGTAGTACGCGTGCGCCGGGGATGTCCACGACCTTGAAAAAGCCTGGCGCTCTTATCGTGGGCCACCGCATGCTAGAATCGATCGGCATCACGAGGCACCCGCCAGCACAAATCAGGATTTTTCCACCAGCCGAGACCGTCGCGCTAGGCTCCCGCTGACGGCGGGCGGGTCCAGGAGATCAGAATGAACGTTGCCAGCATGTTAGTCTCACGTCTCGCGGAAAACGGCGTAACCGACGTCTTCGGTGTGGCGGGAGACGCCCTCAATCCCTTCACCGATGCGATTCGCCGTGACGGCCGGATTCGATGGGTAGGCGTCCATCACGAGGAGAACGCCGCTTACGCGGCATATGCGCAATCGGCGATACGCGGCGGCCCTTCGGTCTGCGCAGGAACTGTCGGACCCGGTTCCCTTCATCTGCTCAACGGCCTCTACGACGCCAAGCGTGAAGGCTTCTGCAGTGTTATCGCGATTACCGGACAGTTGCCCCACGCGGAGCGCGAAACCAAGTTTTTCCAGGCGGTCGATCTCAAGCGCATTTTTGGAGATGTTTGTGCCTTTCAGGCCATCATCGCCGAGCCGGAGCAGATGCCGCGAATTGCCGAGATCGCGATGCAGATAGCCATTGCGCAGCAAGAGGTGGTGAGGATTGAGCTGCCGGCAGACGTGCTGCCGAAGACCGTACCAAGCCAGCGGTTCATGCATCCGCTGGTCAAGACGCTTTCTCCCATGGTCCCGCCCATGAGCGAAATCAGCAAAGCTGCTGAGCTCATCAATAGCAGTAAGCGAGCAACGTTGTTCT
>PLBD01000524.1 GCA_003135315.1 Acidobacteriaceae bacterium
TCGACCACCAGCCAGCGCACCGGCGAGGGCGCGGACCCGACCACGGCGCGAATCTCTTCCGTAAAGCGGCCGGCGTTGGCGTAGAACAACGGCGCTCCAAAGCGATAGATGGCCAGGCCGGGCACGGTCATCGCGCCGGCAATGGGAGGGCTCATACGCCAGGCCGCGTCGCCGTCGGCCACCAGCACGCCGGTGTGCGGGTGGTAGCTGTGGCGCACGATGCGCAGCAGCGACAGCACCATCGCCAGAATGATGCCCTGCTCGACGCCGACAAACACGACCACGGCCGCCGTGGTTAAGGCCAGCCAATATTCGCCGGGACTCTCGTGGCGAATGCTGGCCAGCTTGGGCACCTCGATCAGCCTGATGGCAATGATGAAGACGATGGCGCCCAGCACGCAGCGCGGCAAATACTGCAACGGTCTGGTCAGGCAGAGCAGCACTACGGCAACCACAATGGAGGTGGAGATCTGCGCCAGTTGGCTGCGCCCGCCGGAGCGTTCGACCATCGCAGTCTGGGTAGGGCTGCCGTTGACCACGAAGGTCCCGCTGATGGCGGCGGCGGCATTGGCGGCGGACAAGCCCACCAGGTCGGAGTTCTCATCCAGCGATTGGTGATGACGTTCCGCGTAAACGCGGGCCGTGGCCGCGCTCTGGGCGACGATCATGACGAAGCACGAGCCGGCGATGCCGATCAGCAGCTCGAGTTCCTTGCCGCTGGCGTGAGGCAGTCCCAGATGCGGCAGGCCGCCGGCCACCGGTCCGATGATGGTGATACCGTGACCGGCAAAGTTCCAGATGCGGCTGGCTGCTATGGTGCTGACAACTACGAAGAGCGGCCCCGGAAACTTGGGGAACAGTCGGATGAGCGACAAGCCCCCGACTACTACCACCGCCGATAAAGCGACGGTGGGAAGATGCGCCCGCGGCAGATTGTGCAGCACATCTCTCAGTTGCAGGATGGTTCGGTGGGAGGTGGTTTCCAATCCCAGCATCTCGCCAAGAACGGCGATGCCGACCTGAAATCCCACACCGGTGAGGAAGCCGATGAGGACGGTTTGCGAGAGGAAGTCAGCCAGGAACCCCAGCTTGAGCAGTCGCGCCACCAGCAGAAACAAGGCAGTCAGCAAGGCGACGATGCTGGCCAGTTCCACATAGCGGGCGCTGCCCAGCGGCGCCATGCCGATGAGTCCGCCGGAAAGAATCGCCGCAGTGGCGGAGTCGGCGGCGACTACCAGGTAACGCGAAGAGCCAAAGGCGGCGAAGGCCAACGGCGGCAACAGCAGCGTGTAGAATCCCGTGACCACGGGCGTACCGGCGATCTTGGTGTAGCCCAGGGCTTGCGGGATGTTCATGGCCGCAAGCTGGAATCCGGCCAGAGCATCGCGAACGGCCCGCGAGCCGCTCAGCGGGCGCGCGCTCTGGAACAGGCTCCAGCCGCGCCGGACCGGCGCGTCCACGCTCACTTCCGGCCCTCGGAGTCGCCCGGCGGGCCTTGTCCCAGATCGTCCTCGGCGCAGTGTTCTTTCTGAAGAATGTCTTTCATCTCCGCCACGGCTGCCTTCCGCATTTCCTTTTCGTGACGCCTCTCTTCTCGCCCAATTCGCCAGCGCACGAAGAACGATGCGCCGGCTTTGCGCTTGCGGGCCTCCAGCTTTCCGGCGTGTTCCAGCGCTTTTTCGTTGTGGAGGACATCCCAGGCGGCTTGGCGCGCGTCGGCGCGCATTTGCAACTGTTGCAGCCGCTCCTGCTCCAGTTGTTCCATCAGCTTGAGGTGGTTGCTCATAACGCTGACCAGCGAGCTGGTGGTCCAGGCGAAGGTAAACAATCCGGAAATAGCGATGATGGGGCTGATGTTCCGCCAGTGCGGATCCAGGTCCACCGCGCCGTAGCCGAGCGTGGTGTAGGCGTTGGCGCAGAAGTAGATGGCGTCGCCGGGGCGCAGGATGAGACCGAGCCAGATGAGCCCGAAGCCCCACGCTATGATCTCAATGATGTGCAGCGACAGCATGAGGAAGACGGACCAGCCGAAAAGAAATCCGGCCGTGGTGAGATGAGGGCGGCCCATCTGCAAACGCATCTCGGCGCGCTTGAATTGCACCAGGATGCGGTGCAGACCGAAGCCATGAAAGAGCACAAGCAGCACCAACAGCAAGGCCCCAATGCCGAGCGCTGCCCACGGCTTGAATTCGTCGGGAATTTTCAGCAACAGCGACGAAAGGCTGGGCAAGGCAGTGTCCCCTCCGGCGAATGCACCAAGGTGAGAATGTAACACTTCAGGGCAAAGATGGGGACGGGATATAGAGGCTGCCCGGTTGCTTAACTACTACTGGCCACCGGCGACGCCTTCACATCCATGGCAGGATCGAGTTCCAGCTTTCGCCCCTCGGGGCTGAACCGCGGCAGGCGCATCACTCCCCAATTGTGCAGCTTGAACTGCACCGACGTCCCCAGCACGCCGAGGCCATATTTCACGCTGCGGCGAAAATTGATGGAGGATGCCTCGGCAAAGTACTTCGTCGGGCACGACACCTCGCCGATGCGGAAGCCGAACTTCACGCATTGGGCCAGCATCTGGTTGTCGAAGACGAAGTCAGGCGAGTTTTCCATCAGCGGCAGCGTGGTCAGCACCTGGCTGCTGAAGGCGCGATAGCCGGTGTGATACTCGGAAAGCTTGACGCCGAGGAACAGGTTCTCGAAGGCGGTGAGGAAGCGGTTGGAAATGTACTTGTACAGCGGCATGCCGCCACGCAGGGCCTGGCCGCCGATGATGCGCGAGCCCAGCACCACATCGTAGACGTCGTAGGCCACCATGCTGGCCATGGCCGTAATGAGCAACGGCGTGTACTGGTAATCGGGGTGGACCATGATGACCACGTCGGCGCCGGCAGCCAGCGCCTCGCGATAGCAGGTCTGCTGGTTGCGCCCATAGCCGTAGTTCTTGTCGTGGACGAAGACCAGCAGCCCGAGCCGCTTGGCCACGTCTACCGTTTTGTCTTTGCTGTAGTCGTCCACCAGGATGCGGATGTCGACGAGGTCGGGGATTTCCCGCACCGTCTTCTCCAGCGTGAGCTCCGCATTGTAGGCCGGCATGACGACCGCGACCCGTTTGCCGTTGATCATGACGTGGTCCCTGAAAGTACCTTTACATGATAGCGCAGGCGGCAGTGCGGGCATCCGCAAAGGAGTGGGTAGTTGGAGGAAGCCGGGACCAGAGCTGTCCGTGATGCAGCCGTAATTCCGAGGTGCGCAGCTCATCAGCGCCATAGCATTCGGTTCCGGTTCGGGAAAGCGGTGACAAAACAGGGACAAGCTGGCTTTTTGTCTTGACCCGCGATAGTTTCGTCCTACAGTGGTTGTAGTAAGAAATTCGCATGCGTCCATGGCCGTCATGGATCCTCGCGTGCGCGCGCAAGTGGGCAAAGCTACGACAGGAAAGGTCGACCTGCCGCCGGCTCCCCGTCCCCGGTTGTGAGCTCCGCACGACTCCAACTTTCCGTCCCTCTCGATCGTCCGTTCGGGAGGTCGCACCGCGGAGGATGCCCATGACCAAACAGTCAAGAAACCTTGGGAAATCCGGAGCTGAGGACTTAGCGACAGGAGATGGGGAAGGCCCGAGGGGCATTAGGCGAGATGAGTCTGCCGACATTGACGAGAGATGTGCGGGTCCTCTCAATCTGCTCCCCGGTGTTTCTTTTTCCGTGATGTTCCGGCTGTTGTTGGCATCGAGGATTTGCCGCCGCCGGATGGCGCAGTTTTGCCGAAAGAACTATGACCTTGAGCCCAACCTGTTCCTCATCCTGTTAGCAGCCAGCGAAGGGCACTTGCAACAGGGCATACTGGCCAAGACCCTCGGCATCGATAAGAATGCGATGGTTTTTCTGATCGACAACCTTGAGCTGCGACGGCTTATCAGGCGCGTTCCGAACCCCGATAACCGGCGGGAACGACTGATTGAATGCACAGTCAGGGGCAAGCAGATTGCTGCGGAGATAAAGACTAATTACCCGGAGATTGTTCGCTGGGGACTTTATCCCCTCAACGATGCTCAGGTAGAGCAATTCGGAGCGTTGCTGACGCAGATCATCGAAGGCAGGCAAGACCTCCCCTGTCCGCTTGTCCATCGAAGAAAACGATCCGCCTGACCGGCAGGAAATGTCTGATACAGGCCGACCAGGGCCAGCCTACATTGGTTCGCAGTTACCACGATAGTACCGAAGGCATGACTATCATAGTCACTAATAGGTGATAACGCGCGGCATTTTCGGGTAGGCAGTGCTATGCTCCCTCGCAATGTGGGGTCGAGGCCACAAGACTCAGGTGGCAGGACCAGTCCACTTCGAAAAAGGAGAAGCTGTGAAACTGCTACGCGTTTTGTGCTTGGTTGTGCCTCTGTTTCTGGCCATCACCGCCCAGGCCCAGCTCGGATCTGCCGGCATGTTCGGGGTCCTTGGCGCCTCTGCGGTCACCAACACCGGGAATACGGTCATCGACGGAGACTTGGGCGTTTACCCCGGTACATCCATCACGGGCTTTCCGCCAGGCATCGTGAATGGAACCATCTACGACGGGAATGCGGTGGCGATGCAGGCCCAGGCTGATGCCCTGAACGCCTATAACTTCTTCGCGGGTCTGTCGTCCAATGAGAACTTGTCGGGACAGAACCTCGGTGGCTTGGAGCTTACGCCGGGAGTTTATAGCTTCAACTCGTCAGCCCAGTTGACGGGAACTCTGGAAATCAATTGGGAGGGCATGAGTAACCAGAGCGTGGTCTTCCAGATTGGCAGCACGCTCACCACGGCAAGCGCCTCCATGGTAATCGGGATCAACATGGGGCAAAACGATAATATTTATTGGAACGTTGGGAGCTCCGCAACCCTGGGAACCACTACTTCGTTTGAGGGAACCATCATCGCGGTAGCGAGCGACACGCTGAACACCGGTGCATCCGACAATTGCGGCAGGGTCATAGCGCTGAATGGCGCGGTAACCATGCAGGACAACTTTATCGACAATTGTTCAGCCACTACCACGACGGGGACGACTACCACCGGTGGCACGACACCTGAGCCCAGCAGCATTTTTCTGTTCGGTTCCGGCATCCTGGGCCTGGCTAGCTACGTGCGGCGCAAGCTGTTCTGATTCATACCGGGAGCTATCGCATTGTCGGCCATGAGCAGTGCGATAGCCGTGTCATAGGGGTGTGATCCCAACTCCCGGCATTCCTTATGTTGGGAGTGGCGCCTCGCCATAGCTCGAGTGAAAAATTCTCAGGGGCACGACACGGTGAATCGCCTCACTGTGGCGCCTTGCCAGCCGGTTCCGTTCGAGGGATAGCTGGTGTAGAAGATGTAGTACTGCTGACCCAGAATGTTGGGGTCGTCACCCATTCCGACGGGAGCGACGTAAACACTGGGGGCAAGCGCGACACTCCGGAAATCGAAGAGCAAGCTGAGCG
The DNA here is from genome assembly GCA_003135315.1 of Acidobacteriaceae bacterium. GTDB lineage: Bacteria > Acidobacteriota > Terriglobia > Terriglobales > Acidobacteriaceae > Bog-257. The sequence goes on from PLBD01000524.1 coordinate 5,459, forward strand.
GCGACCAGGTCAAACCGTTCTTCGATTCGGAATAGTAGAGGACGACCCCGGCGTTGACGATCATCTGATACCGCTGCAGGTAGTCGTTATAGGCAACCTGGAGCGTGCCGCTGTAGGGCGTCTGCTGATTCAGGTCCTGGGAATAGCCGCCCAATCCCTGGTCCAGACGCCAGCCGTCATAGTATTTCTGGAAGGCGATGGCATGAGGCTTCTTGCCGAATGCGGCCTGTAGTACATCGTCAAGCGGCGCGCGGGCCACGGAGGCGAAGGTCACCGTATCTCCCCAATGAACGGTGCCATTGGCCCGCCAGTCGGGAAAATACACGTAGAAATATTTTCCATCGGGAGAGACCACGAGCGAAGGATCGCCCACATCGAACCCATCCATGTCCGTCCGGTAACCTTGATTGACGCGGACAATCTCGCCCAGGTCGGTCCAGCTTGCGCCTTCGTTGGTTGAGGACGCCAAGCCTAAAACCGAATAGAAGCTGGTGATGGTTGGAATCTCAGCATGATAGAGCAGCAATAGATTGTCGTGTCCGGGCTTGTCGGTGGGAACTTTGTAGACTGGCCCACCTCCCATGTAGTCATAGCTCCGATAGAAAGCGTTAATGGTCGCATCGGGGTTGCGATTGATGGTGACATCGGCGGGAGGCGCTAAGCCGAGCGGATCGTCGAGCGTGCCAACGGTCCGGGTGATGGATCCGTACTTGTCGTTCCCATATAAATGTCCATGCCACAATTGCCGCAAATGCAGGCCACCGTCGCTGCCGAAAAATACGTAGCGTCCGCCGATCTTGGCGACGCCCAGGGGCGTATCCGGCCAGGCGAAGCCGTTGGCCAGATCGTTGATGGGCGGCTGCGCGATTTCTCCGGCAGCCTTACGCTGCGCGGCCGTAGCCACTACCCGATTGTCGATGATCTTCGGCGAACAGATGGAGACGATATCCTGAGCGCCGGCATCGACGACTGCCATCGTGCAACCGGAAACAAATATTGTTGCCAGGAGAAGAAGTTTTGCAGCTCGCATGGCAGCCCTTCCTTCGCATTCTGTCGACCGGGATTTGTAGAGAAAAAACACAGCTTGAGGAAAAAGTCGCGGGGCTGACAGCATGACGATTGACGATTAATTAATCGTTAACAGCACTGCGGCATGCAGAATCGTCTTAATCTGACCCAGACGTCGTTCCAGGTTTCATCCGCGCCATCGGTTGATTTTCGTCGCGCGACCAAACATTTTGACAGCCTTTGGCGTATCTCCGGCTAAACTCTCACCAGCGAGGATACATGAGTTTCGCTAAGAACCCAGGCAGATTCGCAGGCTTGTTGTATGTACTCACGTCCATCTTTGGCTTCTTCGCCATGGGCTATGTTCCCGGCAAGCTGATCGTGGACGGCAACGCGGCGGCGACGGCCGGCAACATCGCGGCCCACGAGACGCTGTTTCGCCTCGGCATCGCGGGCGGACTCATCGGCCAGGCCGGTTTCATCTTCGTGGCCTGGGCTTTGTATGCTCTTTTCAAGGGCGTCAACCAGCGGCAGGCGGCGCTCATGGTGATCCTGATTGTGGTCCAGGTCCCCATAGCATTTCTGAATGAGCTGAACTCCATCGCTGCCCTCGTCCTGGTGCGGGGCGCCGATTTCCTGTCCATATTCGACAAGCCGCAGCGGGAAGCTTTGGCGATGCTGTTCCTCAATCTGCATGATCACGGATTTAATGTTGCCGAGATATTCTGGGGCCTGTGGCTGTTTCCCCTGGGTCTGCTGGTGTACCGGTCGCGATTTTTGCCGCGCTTCCTGGGCGTCTGGCTCGCGCTCGCCGGCTTCGCGTGGGTGATCCTGAGCCTTACCAGTCTGCTGTTGCCGCAATATAAGCACAGGGTGTACACGCTCTCCCAGCCCGCCAGCTTCGGAGAGATTGTGTTCATGTTCTGGCTGCTGATCAAGGGCGCCAGGCCGCCGGCGGTGGACGCCACAGCCTCGTTGTCTGCGGTTGATTAAGCGGGAGTGCCATGTCGATGTCAACTGGGAAGCGAAGCGGGACTCCCGTGCGTGAACCCATCCGCGCAGAGAAGTGTATTCGAGCTACTTCGTCCACAATCCTGGCTCGTCACGTCGCTATGCTTCAAAGGTCACTGACAAACCCCTTGCAGTGAGAGTGGAATTGTGTGGGCGCGCAGGCAGAAGGATTGCCGGCCTTTTTTCCCACCCCATCCGCACGCGGCGAGAGACAGGCCCGCAACGCTCCTTCTTCCCGGTGCCCAGGCGCACCTTTTCCTTACCCTGAGTTCCACCTTCTCTTCGAGCCGGCAGGAGGACAAGCCGATGCACAGCAAAGAGCAATCTCGCAGTTCACTGCTCCGCACAATTTCGCTGGCGATAATCGCCACGCTCGTAATGGCGGTTGCCATCGTTCCCGCGTGGGCACAGAATCCAGTTCCACCGACGGCGGTGCAGGCAGCGAAGATGCCGCAGTTCGCGTCGCGCCTGGCGCATCCCGGCAAGCCGCGAGCATCACGCAAGCCGCTGGCACGAAATCATCGCGGGCCGCAAGACAGCGAGGTTTACGACAACGGTCCCACCAACGGCAACACCGATGCCTGGACGATTAATTTCGGCTACATCGTTAGCGACAGCTTCCCCGTGGGGACCGACAACAGTAGTGTCACGGGCATGAGTTTCGCAGCCTGGCTTTATCCGGGCGACACCGTGACGTCGGTGGAGGTCTCCATCACTTCGAGCGAAAACGGCGGCACCAGTTATTTTGATCAGGTAGTGAACTTTACCCAGGGAACTTGCACAAACAATGAGTATGGCTACAACGTCTGCAACGAGACGGCCAGCTTCAGTGGCCCGACGCTGAATACCGGTACTTACTGGGTGAACCTGCAGAACGCCACCGTTACCAGCGGCGATCCGGTCTATTGGGACGAGAACAGCGGGCCGTCTTTAGCTTATGAAAGCTCGCTAGGCACGATTCCTTCGGAATCGTTCACCATTTTGGGTGGCAGCATGACGTGCGCCAGTCTTCCGGCATCGGAGGAAGCGCAGCCCAAGGCCGTGACCGCGCCTCCGTCGCCAACTCAGACTTTCAACGTGATTTACAACTTCACCGGAGGAGCGGACGGAGGTGGGCCCGCCGGTTTGACCATGGACGCGGACGGCAATCTTTACGGTGTAGCCGGGGGCGGCGATTCGGGGCAGGGTACGGTGTTCAAACTGACTCCCAGTGGTTCAAGCTGGCGGTTCACTCGCCTGTACTCGTTCTCGGGAACGGACGGCAGCGGCCCCAACAGCCCGCCGGTAGTGGCTTCCGACGGCACGGTGTACGGCACGACGGGTGGGGGAGGCTCCTACGGCGATGGGGTGCTCTTCGGGTTGGCACCCTCCAGAGAGGTCTTGCCCGCCGTTTTCAGCAACTGGACGGAGAAGCTGCTGTACAGCTTTACGGGAGGCAGCGATGGTGGCGGCCCAGGGGGCGGTCTTGTGCTTGACCATGCGGGCAACATCTATGGCACGGCCTACGGGGGAGGCGCGAATGGCGGCGGTACGGTCTATGAGTTTACTAACGGGGCCGTTCAGGTCCTGCACGCCTTTCCCGCCTTTCCCGGCGACGGCGCCGGTCCACAGGGCGCGGTCAGCGGCGCAGGCGGCTTATACGGTGTGACCGGGAGGGGCGGCGCCTATAACTCGGGCACGGTGTACACGCTGGCCGGAGGCTACAACATCCTCCTCAACTTCGACTTGCAGAACGGGGGCAACGAATCGGGCTGGCCGTTGTACATGGCCGCAGATAAGGCTGGGAATCTATATCTCAGTGACACGTGGGGTTATCTGATAAACGGTTGCTATTGGCTCTGGTACGGCAGCACCTTCGAGTTGACCTACCCCGATTGGACGGGGGTGGATTTGGTTGACTGGGGCGTCGAAGGCCCTTTGAGTGCCTGGGTGACCCCAGATGCTTCGGGTAATGTTTACGGCACGGCAATCGCAGACGGCGAGGTGGTCTTCAAGCTGACCTGCTGCTGGACCTATACCACGCTGCATAGTTTCAGCGGCGGCCTCGACGGCGCGAGGCCTGACTCCGCTCCCGTCATCGATGCGCAGGGCAATGTGTATGGCGTGACCCTGGGGGGTGGAGCTTACGGCTCCGGCGTGGTCTGGGAGATTTCGCCGTAGCTGAACTTTAGAAATACCCAGCAGGCCGGCATCCCAGATTGGGTGCCGGCCTCTTCCAGCCACCACGCAATAGATTCCACCTTCATTTTTCAGCCGGCAGGAGGACAAGCCGA
>PLBD01000340.1 GCA_003135315.1 Acidobacteriaceae bacterium
TACGACGATCTGGCACAGAACGGATGGGCGACTGCATTCCAGGGTGTCAACAGCACGAACTACACGACCGGACCGTGCACCCTTACTGGCGGCCCAGGCACCTACGCGCTTACCGGCTCCGGCTGCCTGCAAGGCGGCGGCCTGGCGACGGGAAATCTGGTGGGCTCCCCTTACAAAACGCCCTACGCCATTCATATAACCGGCGGGGTGCAGCACGCTTTCAACAATCAATGGCTGGCGAGCGCCGACTATGTATATGAGGACGGCGTTCATGGATACCGCGCCTTCCCCTATACCAGCGGCACCAACTTATTCACTCCGCTGATTCCCACGTCGGACCCATACTATGCCCAGGACCAGGCGAATGTGGTGCCCAATGTCAATGTGTTCGAGTCCGACAACCGTTCCAAGTACAACGCTCTGATGCTGCATCTGGCAGGCAATACGAAGCGCTTCAATCTGGTCGCGAACTACACCCTTTCGAGGGCGAACACATGGGGTTGCCTGCTGGGGGAACTGTTTGATTATGTCGACGGCGTCTGCCAACAACCGAATGGGCAGTTGAATGCTTTCGGACCCGGAGACTACGGACCATCCGGCGAAAACGTTACCAGCCGCTTCATGCTGGCCTTCACGGTGAACATTCCCGGCGGATTCCAAATCAGCAGCATCAATCAGTTCGAGAGCGCCCGGCCGATCACCATCACCACCGCCGACAATACTGGCCGTATCTATGTAAATGGCGTGTACACAAGCCTCGACGAATTCCGCGGCACGCCTTACATCCAGTCAGACCTGCGGGTGGCGCGTCCTTTCAAAATCAACGAGCGCTGGCAGCTCTACCCATTCGTCGAGTTCTTCAACCTCTTCAACCGTAACAATCCCGGGGCGAACTACGCGGTCAATGTGGTCCAGCTTCCGGTGCCGGCATCCCAGATGCAGCCAAACTCAGCAGGCATAACCAATGTCACCAGTGTCTGCACGAATCCTGCCTGCACCACAACCGCGCCCATCACCAGCCTGAACCAGCTTGAGATACCGGAAGGCGCGCTGGGCGATTTCTTCGGGCCCGGAACGACCGTGGGAATTCCATTTGCCGCGCAGCTGGGTCTGCGGGTGACGTTCTGAGGCAGCGGCTGGGCGATGGGTAGCCGAAGCGCCATGGGTGGAGCACGCCTTTCAGGCGTGCAGAAGAGCGCACCGGTCCTAAGCGCGCTTCAGCGCCTGAGGTAATGTTCTGTGTTACCTCAGCGGCTAAAGCCGTTCGATAGCGGGAAGCGTAACTGCACCGCTGAAGCGGTGCTCCACCCTAAGCCAATCGTGAAATTGCTGTGGGCTGATTTGCAGCGCAAGCAAAAGCCGGCCCCGTTAAAAGGGCCGGCTTTGTGTCTGGCCGCGAAGTTACTTCTTGAGGGAAGACACGTAGGTGGCGAGGGACGAAATCTGGTCGGCGGAGAGGCCGGAAATTCCCTTGGTATGCGGCGCCTTCTTGCCGGCAGCGCCATTGGTAAGCAGATCGGTGATCTGCGCAGCTGATAAGGACGTTTTCTGCAATGATGGCCCGACCTTGCCTTCGCCCATTGCGCCGTGGCACATGGCGCACTTGGTTTTGTAAAGGGCAGCTCCATCCTGCGCCCAGGCTACGCTAGACAACGCGGTCAATGCGGCCAAAATCATGATGTAACGCTTCATGCAAAGCTCCTTAGTTTATGAGTTGGGATGTAGTCAGGCAGCCGGTCCTGGTGCAACCGGATGTCTGGTTCTACAACTTGTGTGGGAACGTGGGCGTCATTCCGCACAACACTCGATTGTAGAGCGGATTTTCAATCTTGCAACGGAATTCAGCGCTGCCGCGAGTTTTTGGATTGATTCCACATCGGAGTGGTTCATGAGCGAGACTGGCGATGTTGCCAGGCTTTCGTAATATCATGGATGATCCAATCGCCTCTGAGGGAAGACTGCTTTCTGGTATCTGAAGACCTTTTATGGACATGGCGCATACATTCGGCTTGCTGGCGGCGCTGCTGATCCTGGCGGTTGCCGCTAACCGTCTGTCCAAGCAGACTCGCGTTCCCGACATCATCGTGCTGCTGCTGATCGGCATCTCGCTCGGTCCCATCCTGCATTGGGTCAATCCGCAGACTTTCCAGGGGGCCATCCGCGTTCTGGGAACGCTGGCCCTGGTGCTGATCCTGTTTGAGGGCGGATTGGAGCTGCGACTCCGCCAGGCGTTGCGCTATTTTCCCGCCGGCTTGTTGCTGGTGGTGCTGAGTTTCGGCCTGAGCCTGGCGCTCATCTCGCTGGTGGGCAGGTTTCTGTTGCATCTGAATTGGACGGACTGCCTGCTGATGGGAGCGGCACTGGGATGCACCAGCGGGACCATCGTGATCCCGGTGCTACAGCAAATCAACACCCCCGATCCGGTCAAGATAACGCTTACCGTGGAGTCCTCGCTGGGCGAGGTGATTGCCGTACTGATGGTTGGGAGCCTTCTGAAGAGCTCGGCAAGCCAGTCGCTGATCACCGGCCTGGCGACCGACTTCTCCCATCACATCGTCATATCGCTGGCGGTTGGCGTGGCAGCGGGAATGGCGTGGTTCTACATACTCCCGCGGCTGGTTGGCCAGGCCTTCATCAACATTCTGAACCTGGGCGTGGTGTTGGGGGTGTACGCAATCGGCGATTACCTGAAAGGCAGCGGGCTGCTGACGGTCCTGATCTTCGGCGTCACCCTGGCCAATTTGCCGCGCACTCCGCACATGACGCGGCAAGGCGCGCGGCTGCTGGCTTTCCACTCCGAGTTCAGCTTCCTGGTGCGCTCTTTCTTTTTCGTTTTGCTCGGCATTGTGGCCCAGTTTGTCAGCCGGGGCTACATCCTTCCCATCCTCGGCATTTTGGCGGCGCTGGTGCTGGCGCGCTACCTGGCCGTGCAGGGCAGCCGCTGGGTCGTGAGAGACGTCAGCCGTGAAGACACCGAGCTGCTGTTCTGGATGCTTCCCCGCGGACTGATCACAGCGGTCCTGGCGCTGGAAATTGTCAACGATCGCGGGGCGACCTTCGGATTTCTGCCGGCGATGGCCTTCACGGTGGTAATGGTGACGAACCTGTTCATCGTCTGGGGCTCCGTCAGGGCCGGGAAACGCGCCCAGCTTGGGAACGCCGCTCCCGCGTTGGAGGAGGCGACGACGTTGCCCTCGGTGGAAGATGCTGCGCAGGCTGCCGCCGCTCCAGGTGAAGCATGAAGCGAGCTCCGGCGGCTCGATTGTCCGAGCTGGAGACGGCCAGGAGTCAATATGGGCCCGGTTGCGCGGCCCGGGTGGAAAGGCTGCTGGCATCGCTGCGAGGCCAGACCTTCCCCGACGCGGAATCGCTCGCCGCCTTTCATGACACGCTGTTGTTCCTGCGCGCATTTCCCCAGAGCCGCAAGGTCGTCATCCTGACGGAAGCCCTGCTGGGCAACGTTGGCCAGCAAGTAAAGGCGCTGCGCGACTCCGGCGCCGACCTCGATCTGTTCGAATCGGAAGAATTCTCCGGCATCGCCGGCACGGAAATCCGCGACACCTTTACTTACGAGGTGGCGCGCTGGCTGGCGCAGCGGTTCCCACGCGATCTTCGAGTCAATTGGGACGTGGACGCGCAAAGCCGGCAGATGTCCAGCAGCTTGCCGCAACTGCTTCCGCTGCTGGCGGACGATTGCCTGGTGGAGGCGGACACTCCTTATCTCGAATGGCTGAGCAGCGCCGCTGGTGGCGCCGACCGAATTCTGCCCTGGCTGATGCAGCGGCTGGAAAGCTCGCCACGCACGATTCTGGAGAAGACTGCGTGGTACGACGCGCTGAAGATCGAAGTCGAATGGGAGCTGGGGGAATCGGCTGCAAGCCGCACGCGCGCGCGCCGCAATCCGGAGGCGTTCTACTATCACAACGCTCCGCTGATTCAGCGCAAACAAGTTTCGCTGGAAGAGGAGTTGGCTTCGCCGCCGCTTCCGGTGCGCAAGCTTTCGCGCCGCGAGGGCGAGCAGGTGATGGACTTTGTCCGCGCGGCGATCACGGTGCGCTACCGCGAACTGTATGGGACAACCCGTGGAGATGGGGGGCACGTAGTCGAGGCCGATGTGGGACGAGGGGTCCACATCTTTCTTTGGGGGCTGCCTCCGGAGCGCCGTCTGCCGGTGCGCGGCTATTACGCTGGTCTGACGGTCAAGAATGGCGTGCCCATCAACTACATCGAGGGCATCGGGCTGTTCGAGTGGATGGAGGTCGGCTTCAACACTTTTTACGCTTTTCGCGAGGGCGAGACTGCGTGGATTTATGCCAAGGTGCTTCACCTGCTGAATCAGATCGCCGGAATCACATGCTTCTCGGTGTATCCCTATCAGATCGGACAGGACAACGAAGAGGCGATTAAGTCGGGCGCATTCTGGTTTTATCGCAAGCTCGGATTTCGACCGGGCAAGCCGGAGTTGATGGCGCTGACGGAAAGGGAAGAGGCGCGGATTGCGAAGACTCCGGGATACCGGACGCCGGCGCGTGCGCTGCGCAAGCTGGCGGCGGAACACATTTTTTACGAGACCGGAGATGGGCCGCGTGGGTTGTGGGACAGGTTCGCGACTCGCAATATCGGATTCGTTGTTGAGCGACACATGGCGGAGAAGTTCAAGGGCGATCCGGGCAGGATGCGTCAGGCAGCGGTTGCGTCGTTGGCGCGAGAGTTGGGAATCGACGTGCGGAAATGGACGCCGTTGGGGCAGACAGCGTTCGCCGACTTCGCGGTCGTGTTGGCATTGGTTCCGGAAGTCAAAGGCTGGAGCAGTCGTGAAAAAGAGCAGCTCGCGGAGATCATCCGCGCGAAGCTGGGTGCGAGTGAGGTAGAGTATCTGCGACTGACGCAGGGGCATGGCAGGTTGAAGCAGGTTATGTTGCAGCTGGGGTCGGTGGAGTAGGATCTGGAACTTTGCTGGAGGACGAAATTTAGACCATGCGGGCAATTGCGCGATATGTCTGGATGTTGAATGTGCTGTGCATTGTGGGTCACTGTTCGGCCTCCAAGCTCTATCCCGACGTCAAGCCTCTCCAGCAGACATTTGATGTCCCCGATGTGAGTAAGGCGAACGTCGTACTCAACATCAATTCAATAGACGGGCTTCCCGTTTACAAGCTCCAGTGTCATGTGGCTGGATTCACAGGGGACCCTGATTTTGATTACAGCGGTGATTTTGAATGCCGCCTAAGCTCGATTGCAGGCGGCGACGGCTACAGCACCCTGCTCACTGAGGACAGCGCACAGAGCAGAGACTGGGAGAGCAGAGGCCGCTTCTTTGCGGCAGACCTTCGCAATCCGTGTGCGCAGATACCGCAATTTGGCGCGACCAGAAGCTTTGAACTCCGTGGCATGGATCTCACTTTGCAGATTATCGACCCGATGTTTACGGATCAAGGGAACCTGCGATCCCTAAAACTGGTTGTGAAGGTAAGGCCGAACTCCAATGCTCGACGCGAAATTGCTGATATTGTCCCACTGCCAAAGTCTGGCGTTCCGGCTGAGTGCAAATTAAATGAGAATTTCATTGATCAGGAGACCTTCCCAAGAAACCAGTAGGGGCGCTTCCTCTGCAGGGTATTCGCCCGGGTCTCGAAAAGCGCGAGACCCGGGGCACCCTTGAATGTGGATGGGGAAGTTCTGGCCAGGAACGCGGGACAAGCGAACGTTCGTTAATTAGCACCGAAGTGCAGACGCTTCTTTGTTGTCAATCCCTTAGCAGGTTACTTTGTGACATTTTGCGAATGTTCCACGTGGAACAATTTGTAAAGTTATGGGCCGGCCCGGTTTTCGTTGAGCCGTCCGTTTTGTGCCGCCGGCTGAAGCCGGCTCGGGAAGAAAAAATAAACGGCTTATCGGCACGACTGAAGTGTGTGCCCTGACACAAAGCAAGATCGTGTCCTGACAAAGCAGGATCGGGTCCTGACACGAAGCAAGATCGTGCCCTGACAAAGCAAGATCGCGCCCTGACACGAAGCGACCTACGAGTTGAATGCCATGATAGAGGTCCTTCGACTCCGTTCGGC
>PLBD01000003.1 GCA_003135315.1 Acidobacteriaceae bacterium
CGCCCGCCATCGCATACAACACAGTGGCGCTGGGTGATTGGTCCCGTTATGTGATTCGCCGTGCCCCGCCGATGCTCACGCGCTTGAAAACGCGATGGGTCGAATTTGGGCAGGTCGGCTACATCCTGTGGTGGCGGATGGACGGCAATCTGCCCGATACGAACGCGGTCAAGATTTTACAGAACGTCTATTAAGGAGATCCAATCATGAACGAACCCAACCAGAATAATTCCGAAGTTGTTGAATGCAAGTGCAAGTGCCCCGCGTGCTTCGATGGCGATTGCCCTGATTGCGACGTCCCCGGCTGCATCGAGCCCACGTGCCGCTGCGGCGAATCCCTGCCGGGGACCGCGATGGTCGCCTAACAGCTTCGTCATCCCGCGCAGAGCCTCCCTGCAAGCGGTGATGGCGACAGGGTGGTCGCCCAGGTGTGGCCACCCTGTTTTTCCAATCAGGAGAAGTACGCAACGAAAAGAAGGAGACCGACAACTATGCGCGACCTGCCCTATGTGCCATTCTTTACCGGCGATTGGCTGGCAAGCTCCGCTCGCGTCGACATGATGCTGGCCGAACGCGCGATCTACCTGGACTTGCTGTTCCAGTTATGGGAGCGCGGCGGGGCGATTCCGTCTGACGAAAACAAGCTGGCGAAGATGGCGTTGGTGACCCCGGCGGAGTTTGCCGCAGCGTGGCCTGAGGTGAAGAAGTATTTCGTCGCCCATCCAGACGAGCCCGAGAAGCTGACCAACTTGAAGATGCTCGATGTGATCCGCAAGCAGGCGGATGTTCACGCGGCGCGCTCCAATTCTGGACGCAGAGGGGCCGAATCCCGCTGGCATGATGGCAAAGGCGATGGCAAAACGGATGGCAAAGCCGTAGCAAACGGATGGCATCCAGAGACAGAGACAGAGTCAGAATCAAAGACAGAAGCAGATAAACACATCCGCGCACCGCAAGGCGATGCGCGTGACTGTCCTCCTCCTATTCAGGCAGAAAAAAAGGCGAGGGCAGATCAGGCAGCGTGGTTCGCGTCCTGGTGGGAGATCTATTTCCTAAAGAGAGGGAGGAAGGCCGCCTTCGCTGCGTTCTGCCGCGCACTGAAGACGGAGGAACGATTCAACGAAGTGATGGAGGGGACGCGGGCGCAGTCGCCGGAGATGCTGAAGCGCGAGGAAAAACATCGCCCCCACGGATCCACTTGGCTGAATGGGGAACGATGGCTCGACCCGGCAGAAGAGCCGCGCCGCGACCCGATACTCGACGCGATGTATCCAAGCAAGGAGCAACTATGATTACGAGAGACAAGATGGACGCATGCCTGGGCCGCCTGGGAATGCTGAAACGCTTCCCCGTCCAGGAACGTACCCAGGTCCAAATCGGCAAGCTGCTTAATGAGTTGTGCAGCAGCGATGACGAAGCGGAGCAGTTGGTGACGCGCGTTCTGGACGAGCACAGCGAATGGCCGGGACCGTCCGCGCTGAGGGAGATGCACGGCCAAGTCTCCAACGCCCGTTGGGCAAAGGGCAGGCCCGAGGGATGCGAGAACTGTCGCGGGCGGGACGGGCGTCGCACGGTCTTCAAGATCATCGATCTGCGAACGGGAGGCGAGGAAACTATTCTCCCTGAAGGGAGTGAGCAGGCCGTCTGGGCGTTGCGCAATAAACTGGTGGATCAATACGCGGGCTCAAAGACACACCAATTCTACGACTCGATGCTCACGTTCTGTTCATGCCCTGCCGGAGTCTACGCCGCCGCCGAGAACCGCCGCCTGCGCGAACGCGCAGAGCGCCGCTACGGGGGCTAGGAAATGCTGATGCGAACGTCGGCACCACGGGCGGGTTCCTGACGGGAGTGGGGTGGATGGGGCACCGCTCCCTGACGGAGCGCACCGTGCCCGCCGTGTGGGCCGACGTGGGGGCGATGTGGGGAGACGGAGACACGCGGCGGGTTCACCATGCGCGTCCTTGGCCAACCCTTGCAGATGCCCTCCAGCCGCTCGCGCCCATCACCGGGATAATCACGACGGCTTAGGCGATAATATCTACTGCCGTTTTTCTATTGGGCTCGCCAAGCCGAGCAGCTTGACCGCGTTTAAGTGACTGAAGCTAGCCATTGCGATTGCCTCCGTCCTCAGTAGCCCGTACAGAGACTCCCTCCGCTTGCGTCCTGAGCGGCATGCAAATTCCTGCTTGTGCTTCCGCAACTCGTAAGCCAAGAAGTCCGCCGCTTGAAGTTGAACAACGCCCTTACGAAGGATGCCGTGCGGACTTGCAATGTCCCGACTAGGCTCAAACCCAACGGACGGCAGCCGATCAGGCAGGCTGAGCGCCTCAACCAAGCTTTTCTTGTCTTGGCATCCGTCCTCGAAGATGTACTTTATTTGCGATGGGTCAGACTGCCGATTTCTCCACGCCTCTACTTGCGCGACGCAGGCGCGTCCGGCAATTGCGTATGGGCTGCCGAACATCTCAGAAACCCGAAGGTTCTTGTCGGCGATGGCAATAAGGCGGTGGTCGGCGAAGCAGGCGACAAAGAAGTTTACGTGATCCTTAATAATGCTATGGGCATCTGAAATAAAAGACCTTCGGATCGCGTCAGCGCCCTTCCACTTGGAGAACTGTCCTTTTGATTGCGAGAAGTACTTCATATGCAGGTCCGTGACCTTGTACGCCAAAAGGAAAAGCTTCCAGTCGATCTCGAACTGTTCCCATTTTGCGACGGTAGAGATCCAGCCGCACACGACCGTTGACTGTTCACGCTTTCCGCCCGCTTCGTCCAGATAGCACGCTAGCATTAGTCATTTCCCCGTTTCCTAAATCACTGGAGATTTGCGAAGAGCCCGATTCTTGGGAACTGCTACTGTCTCGCCGTTCCAACCCCGAAATACAGGCCCAGCTCATGTTCTGGATAGCTCGCGCCAACTACAAGGTCCGTCTTCGTCAGCTTGTCGAGAGCCCCCTTTACTGTGTAGTAGGCTCGGGGCATTTCCGTCCACGCTCCCGTTTTTCCTTCTTTGTTGCCAGGGTCCGGGTCCACGGTGGAGTGAAGGACGCAGTATAGGCCCGCCTTTGGGCTACCGTTGTAGACACGGTCTACGATATTACCCTTTACCTTCCATCCCACTTCCTGGAACATCACGATGAATTGGGACGCTACTGTACAATCGCGTTCATCATTCGGTGGACACATCAAGTGGATTAGAATCGGCTCGCCCTGGGTCCTCAACGCCGCTTTAAAGCTATCGCGTTCAGCCGATGTTAGCTCTCCGAGACCAGAGACCGGCCAGTTGTACACGCCAAAGGAGACTACCGCGACGCTGACAAGCAGTACTGCTGCGGTCCGACTCAGATTCCGAGAGGTTCCAACTCTCGCCAATCTGACGACCTGAAGATTCAGTGCGGCGAGGACCAGCAGCACCCACAAGGTGAGCAGCAACAATACTGTCCAGAGAGGGGTTCTGTTGAAGAATACAATGACTACTGCCATCGCCCCCGCGAGGTACCAAAGAACTCGGTCCTCTCGCGGTTTTCGCTCTAACGCCCTCCGCTCTCTTCGGCGATCTGCGCTATTTCCCATTACAACTTCATTCTACTTCCTGCTTGAATGTTGCTCCCTAAGGTAGTGTCCTAAAAGTGCGTTGACGATCTTTCAGCAACCGCTTGCTACTCGAAGCGAACGCGCGGCGGGTGGACCCTAATGCGATAGTTTTCAAAATTGACGAAGATGGATAAGCCTTATGCCGCACATTGCGCAGTGGTGTGATATTATCTACGCCATGAGAAATTTCGCCTTCTCCTCCGTCTTTGCGCTTACGTCTATTCTGTGCCTTGCTGGCAGCGATAAGAAAATGCTCACGGTGACAGCGGTTTCGTTCACCAGCAACATCATTGAGCGGACATCCACCTACACTACGCCTGGAACCGCCAACACTAACTGCTCTGGAAGCGCTACGACTATCGGTAACACGACCAATGGATCGGCAAATTGCCAGACGACATCCACGCCCGCTCAAATACATCAGGTTAACGCTCGCGTCATGGATGTGATGAACTTAGTGGACGCTGACGGGATGCGCTACAAGATTGTTTGTCGAGCTAGCTGGGTGGGCAGCAACTGCGGACCGTTAATTGAGGGAGACTCCTTCGAGGCGGAAATTGATAATCACACCATGTGGCTCAAGGCACGCAAGGGAGGCAACCAAGGCAAGGAAGTACGGATCAAATATAAAATCCTCGACATTCGCCCGATTCCTCGGTAATTTTTCGATCAACGCACTTTTAGGACACTACCCTCCCTAAGGAGTTCTTCCGCGTCACGCCGCCGGAGGGGGGACCGCCGCATAGTAGCTCCCGGCACTGACGAGGCCACGTCGCGCGACGTGTGCGCAACGTGCGGCAACGTGGTGGGCGAGGCGAGGACGAGGGCCGTGCTGGTTCGCTCCCCTATCGATCTTTCTTTGCTGACCTGCGAAGCCATTCGTCGAACTCTGGATAGTGCCCCAGGTCGCTCGTGGTTATCTCACTCGGGGAGTGGTGAAGCATCGTCAGGCCCCTCGCTGTGATCTGATACACGCCCCGCCCGCTCCGTCGAACGGTCCTTGCTTCAAAGAGGTACTTGACAGCGTATCCAACTCTCGATTGGTAGATGTTCCGATGGCTTCCGGTTTCAAAGCGAGCGGCGCATTGCTCCTCAGTCAATTTGAAGGTGCGTACGAGGTCCTGGCGCATCGCTGTCAGCGCTTGCGGCTTGCCGTCCCGGAGGGCCTCAAGGACAGGGCGCATGAATTTTTGATAAGCAGGAATTGTCATCGCGGCGGTCAGTTTGCCGCCCTCGGAGACATTTTCCTCCCTCTTTTTGCGGGCCGGAAGTTTCGATTTCGGCTTGACCAAATTGGATTTATCGCGCCGCTGAGTTGAAGGTTCAAGTGCCCGCATCGGCACCATCGTATCGAAAACCATCGCCCCGGTTTACGGCCCTGACGGGGTAGGCCCCTATCTTTTTGTTTATAAAAGGCTTAGCGACCGCAGCCTGGGTTTGTGCGTGTGTGACCAGGATTGAATGGCGTGCCACGATTGTGGAGATTCGTGCTACTCAGTCGCGAATCGAATTGAAGTGGGCGATGGTTCCAATGCTTTCACTTCTTTTCCCGTGCAATTTCGTCATATTTCGAAACCATAAGACGGCAATCCTGCAGTTGTTCAGGCGAAAGCTTGAAAGTTATTCGGTCGAATGGCGCTTGCCTTGAAAACAAGACAGTAATAAACGCTTCTTTGGCAGCCGCGAGAGCACGAACCGCCGTCTCATCACTTACAATCGTTTCAGCAGTTTGGCCGGAAAAAGATGTACCTGCACTCCAATCTTGGTCAAATTGGCTCGCTTTCCCATCGGCGGTGATTACAACAGGCGCAAACGTAAAGCTAGAAAAGGTTGTATCAACGTGGACACCGAGCCCCATGTCTGTTTTGCTTCTATCGAACGACTGCCGGACAAATGGTATAAGTTTCAACTGGTGGGCCGCGAGTCGGTAGTGACTCTTGACAGTATGAAACTTGGCTGGTCGGAACAGGGTCAACGCTAAGGCCGG
>PLBD01000289.1 GCA_003135315.1 Acidobacteriaceae bacterium
GCCATGCCTCCTGGTCTGCCAACTACGACCGCCTACGTGGAGCTTTTGAATCCTGAGCGGCGCGTTACAGCACTCATTCACGAAGACCCCACATCATCGCAGGCGAACGAGATTGAAGCGGGGCTTGTTGCAGGACTTGCTTATGTAACGCGCCGGGTGATTGCAAGGGAGCTCAATGAAGGCAAGGCCACATCCAAGACCGCTTATTCGGAAGATGAATTCTTCGAGTCTGGGATTGGGATTGTTACGCCCCACAAAGCCCAAAAGTCGCTGGTCGTACGCAAGCTGTTAGAACTCTTTCCGAAGGCTAACCCGAAAGCGGTGTTTGAATCCGTTGATACCGTAGAGCGGTTCCAGGGAGGCGAACGCGATACCATTATCGTCTCGTTCGGTGTGGGTGACACTGACATTATCGAAGGCGAAGAAGAGTTTCTTCTTCAGCTCGAACGGACCAATGTCGCTGTTTCGCGAGCGCGTGCAAAATGTATGGTGCTGATGCCAAAATCCCTCGCCTATCACCTGCCAACCGACGAGAAAGCCGCCGAAACGTCGATTGCTCTTAAATCTTATCTTGAGGAATTCTGCGGAAATCGCAAAGCGGTTAGTGTTGAATTCGGCGGAGAGACACGAAACGGTGAAGTTCGATGGCATTAACAGAAAGAGAAAGCTAAAACGAATGGCGACCGCGCTTGCATACGACAAAGACTTCGCGTTTAACGCGATCTGTCCGTATTACACTATGTTTCCGCTCGAATTCCCCATGCGTCTGTTGAGAAAACACAAGGCGCAGACGCCGACGGTTTACGATCCATTCTGCGGACGCGGAACTACAATTTACGCAGCGCGCAGGTTGGGTTTACGCTCGTACGGCCTCGACACATCTCCAATTGCTGCCGCCATAGCGCAAGCAAAGCTCGCCAGTGCTGAGTTGGCGAAAGTCATAGCGCTCGCTGAAAAGTGCGTTGGCGTAACGCCCAAGGAAGTTCCGGACAGTCCATTCTTCAAACGCGCATTCTCCAGGAAGACACTATTGCAGATTTGCAGCCTTCGTGAAGGGCTGCTCAATGAGAAACAAGTCACAAATGAATCTGCCATTTTGCGTGCCGCCGCTCTTGGATGCTTGCACGGTCCTTTGCCAATCAAAGACGGAACTCCAAGCTACTTTTCCAACCAAATGCCACGAACATTCGCCTCAAAACCTGATTACTCCGTGAAGTATTGGCGCGCCCGTGATATGTTTCCCCCGAAAGTGTCTGTGCTCGACGTGCTCACGAAGAAGCTTAAGCGGATTACAGATTTGAACGCCAAGTCCCCGAGCCGAATTCAAAACGTAAAATGCTTGGATGCACGCAAGGCAACATCATTCGGCAGAACCCAAAGCCCGATCGTCACCGTGACATCACCGCCCTATTACGGGATGCGGACATACGTTCAGGACCAGTGGCTACGAATGTGGTTCCTCGGGGGTAATGAAGAGATCGACTACGAGAATCACGACCAGCTCTGCCACGGTGGCCATGAACGTTTTACCAAAGATTTGGCAAAAGTGTGGGGAAATATCGCGACGCGCGCGCAGACTGAGGCTCATCTATACGTCCGATTCGGCAGTATTCCGTCAGCCAAGAGCGATGCACGAATGATACTGAAGGAATCTCTGGAGGAAGCAGGCCATTGGAAACTCGTTTCTGTCAGAAACGCTCAAACGGCACATTCCGGCAAACGTCAGGCCGACCATATGGGCAGCGAATCTGATCCTGCGCTTGAATTCGACTTCCACGCTGTACTCAGCTGAATTCACACAACGTTTAAGCTGCCCAGTTGCTTCAGCGCATCACCAGAGCGAAATCCTAGCTATTGCCCTAATGCCGCTTGCCGGTCCGCTCGGTACGTGATAATCCGGTATCACGTAGTGCATAAACACGGGCGGGGGGCAGGCTACTGAGTCCCGTAAGCGCTGATTTACGGCATATAACATTCATATAACATTCCACTTGCCCGAAGCCAGCAAATCCGGCAGAGTACGCGGACTATCCCTTCAATGGCAACCTACGGGCATTATCCCCATGCCGGGCGAGCAACTGGTCTACCACCTCAAAGTGGATGCATCGGGACGCATCGTCCTTCCGGCGGAGGCGCGCCAGCGCAACCGCATCGCCGAGGGCGACACCGTCATCATCACCGAGGACGCCGAGGGACTTCACATCAAGACCCGCGACAAGGTGCTTGCTGACGCGCAGGCTTATTTTGCCAGGCTGGCGCCGGCCAGCGTCTGTCTCTCCGAAGAGATCCTGAAAGACCGCCGCAGCGAGGCCGAGCGTGACTAGCGTCGTCCTTGACACATCCGCGCTGATGGCGCTGCTGAGCTCCGAACCCGGCGCCGACCAGGTGGTTTTGCTTTTCTGCTTGGCGAGCCAGATTTCTTCCTCGGGGATGTCGGCGAGCGCCGCGACGGTGGAAACGGCTTGGGCTGCGTTCTCCAGGACAGCGGGCGGAAGCACGGTGGGGGGGGGCGATGACCGTCCGCTCCTATGAGGAGCTGCGCAAGGTGGACCATCGCGC
>PLBD01000586.1 GCA_003135315.1 Acidobacteriaceae bacterium
CCTGAAATGGATCGGAGGTGATACCCTTATGCTACTCCGGGATGGGCAGAAGTCAAGAACAAATCGCTATAAGCTACTGAATTTTCAGCAGTTGCACGCTTTCGGGAAATCGCTTCAAGTGTCTGAAAACAGTAAGGATGAGATCGTTGCCAAACGGGCCTGCACCCAACCTGGTGGCCGGGCCGACGATTTTCCCATCCGATCACTGCATCCGACCCCTGCAAGTCACAGGTGCAAGTAAATGCACATGGCGCGTCTGCGGCCCCTGCTAGCTACCGTTCTCCTGTTGCTGTCGGCTCCGGGACTCCTTGCCGCACAAAATTCCCAACTGCCGTCCGGTTCGGCGTCAGCCTCTGCCTCTGCCCGTCCGCTGTTGCAGTATTCCTTGCCACCGGACAAACTCGCCCAAGCCTATGCGCTATACCTGCTGGACGGCGCCCTGTATTTCGTCACGGCGGTCTGGGGCTTTCTAGTTCTCTGGATGATGTTGCGCAACCGGTTCGGCCAGCGCTTGGGCGACCTCGCTCAGCGCGTGTCGCGATATCGCATTGTGCAAGCCGTGATCGTGATGTCGCTGTTTGTTGTCGCGTTTGAACTGACACAGCTTCCATGCGCTCTCTACGGGCACCATATCGGCCTCAAGTACGGGCTCTCCGTACAGCATTGGGCATCGTGGTTTGGCGATTGGGGCAAGAGCCTACTGCTGGGCTGCATTTTCGCCAGCGGCCTGGGCCGGATTCTCTATCGCATGCTGCGCCTTAGTCCCCGGCGATGGTGGTTTTACTTCTGGCTGGCCGTCATTCCCATCGTCGTATTCGTTGCCTTCATCACGCCGATCTGGATTGAGCCGATGTTCAACAAATTCGAGCCGCTCAGCGATCNNGTTCGAGATGAAGGCCAGCGAGAAGCACACTACGCTGAATGCCTATGTCACCGGCTTCGGAGCTACCAAACGTGTGGTGGTGTGGGACACGACCATGCAGCAGATGACCACTCCCGAGACGCTATTTGTCTTCGGACACGAGATGGGGCACTACGNNGCCATCGATCTGCTGCTACTCCTGGTGTTGTTTTATGTGGCCTACCGGCTGGCAAACTGGCTGGTAGCCCGTCACGGGGCGCGCTGGGGAATTCGCGACCTCAGCGACTGGGCGTCGCTTCCGCTGCTGGTCCTGATTCTGTCGGTAATTGCCTTTCTGGCTACTCCCGCCTTCAATGCCGTCTCCCGCTACTACGAGCACCAGGCCGATCAGTACGGGCTGGAGGTGATTCATGGACTGGTCCCCGACGAGTCGCGAACAGCCGCGCAGGCGTTTCAGAAACTCGGGGAGCTGTCGCTTGATTATCCCTATGTAAACAGGTTCTGGGAACTCTGGGCGTGGACGCACCCGACCATTCGCGATCGCATGATCTTCGTGCAGAGCTACGACCCGTGGGCCGAGGGTAAGCAGCCCGAGTTTGTGAAAAACGTGCCTTGAGGTCGACGGGTTCAGCCCTCACAAGGCCGGGTGACAACGCTCACTGCGCCTCGGTGCATAAGGTCCATACTGGAATCATCCGCGGCTGCCCCTTTGCCCTCTGAGGAACGATCGAACCCAGGAGAGCGAACGGAGTCCACGGCCGTTCAGATGTTGGCGGGCAGCGTCGCGCTGGAGGTGTACATCATGGCGACCGTCGTCGAACCCAAAACCGAGAACGAAACGCAGCCGCAACCAGTCTCCCAGGTCCAACGCGAGCCGGACATTTTTGCCGCCGAGCTTGCGATGGAGAACAAGTCGCACAATTTCCTGCCGTTGTTGCTGGCCGCAGCCCTGGTGCTGGTGGTTGGAGGCACCATCTATTACTTCGTGAAGAGCTCGCATGAGGTGTTGTCCGTCTCCGCGGCCACCACAACCATCAACGGCATTCTGAAAGGGCAAGGGCCGGTGGTGAGTCGCTTCAGCACGGGCACAGTCGAACCCANNCAATGGCCAGCAGGACGCGCAGTATAAGCTGCTGGCAAAAGCGGGCATGGTCATGACCAAACCGAAGGGCGCGACCTCGCTCACCGTCGTTCTGACCGGCCCCGGCGAAGCCCTGCTGAACAACATTGAAGGGGTTGAGAAGGTCAAGAAGGCCGATGACAGGACGGTCTACTCCGTGCCGCTGGCCCAGCGCAAGCTGGTGTCGATTGACAAGGTCACGATGGTCAAGCCGCATCTGGCGCAGGTGGACTACACCTGGAAGTGGGTCCCCACCCGTCTGGGCAACGAATTTGATGCCTCCGGCTCCCTGGTGAAAAGTTTCCCCACGTGGGACCGCGCGATCTTGATCAAATCGTATGGCGTGGATTTCTACAGTGCGGCCCCAACCAAGGCCAGCATCGTCCTGATGGAGGACAACGACGGCGCCTGGAAGCCATTCGTGGAATAGCGGNNAGCGGGGAAGCTCATGGCTTCCCCGTCTTATTTTGTGCCGCAAGCCACCCCGCGGGGCAATCAGGCGTTCTGTAGTCGACCCAAGTCCCGCCTCGACTAAGCGGACGGCTGCTTCATCCGAGACAAGGGCTGGGTTCCAAACCTCGCTGTTCCCGCAGGAAGTCTTACTTTGTGGTATAGAACCCAAAAAGCCGGAGTGATGTCCCACATGTGTGTACCACAGCGTGGCATGTCTGACGTTGTTGCACTAACCAATCTTCGCAACAGTTTTTACAACATTTTCATCGTGTTTTGATGTTGACAATCCCCCGGTTCACGTAAGCTACGTTCAATTGCAAACCTGATCGGAGAGAGGGGAGATGGCCAAACAGCCGCTCCCCGTTTTTGCTTCGGCCCTCAGCTGTCGGCCATCAGCTCTCAGCGAGTCTGCTCCAGTATCTGGCTGCGATGTGTACTGCTTCTCCAATCGCGCTCCCAACCATGTCACCGCCGCGTGTCTGCCTCTGACGGCTGATGGCTGACGACTGCCACCTGACAACCGGCAACTAGCGTTTTCCCCCGCGCCGCACTACCATGCTTCTGTTATGTCAGTGCTCACGGATTCCTCCACCTCTTCCTACACGCCGGTGCGAGCGCCGCGCGGCAATCAATTGTCCTGCAAAGGCTGGGCGCAGGAAGCCGCCATGC